>NZ_QUDF01000022.1:0-50782 GCF_003477535.1 Eubacterium sp. AM05-23 | reverse complement strand
TTATACCACGATTTTGGGGATTTAGGTGGACTTTTGACACAAACTCTCCCCAAAATCCGCAGAGCCTGTTTGTCAAAAAGACCGTAGAGCTGGACTTATACGAGATGATCGGCGGTTCAAAAGAAAAGAAAAACGCCGAGTATGACAGTGATATGAAGAAAAGGACAGCCGTTGAGGGCATGGCACAGCTGGTACACATTGACCACCTGATGTCTCAGCATCCCTATGACTTGTCCGGCGGTGAGCAGCAGCGCCTGGCGCTGGCAAAGATCATGCTGCTGCGGCCGCGCATCCTCCTAATGGATGAGCCGACCAAGGGACTGGATAACCATTTTAAACGGGAACTCGGCGATATTCTTAAAAAGCTCCAGGAGCATGGCGTGACCATTGTCATGGTTTCGCATGATGTTGAGTTTTGTGCGCTGTATGCAGACCGGTGCGGACTGTTTTTTGAGGGTAACATTGTGACAAGCAACACACCCCGAGCTTTTTTCTCAGGCAACAGCTTTTATACCACCTCGGCCAACCGGCTGTCGAGGCATTTGTTTAACAACGCCATTACTGTAAAGGATGTGATCTCTTGCTGTCAGATAAACTTTTAAACCAGTTTTTAGATGACTTTCTTGTTGGAAAACAAGAATCGGTGACGATCGAAAAAAAACAGTCCGTTCGTCCAGAAGCGGTAGACATCTGGGAGACAGAGGAAGAGGACGATGAGGCGTTTCAGGATATGCCCGCGGCGCCGCCGGCACACCACCGGTTAAGTAAACGGACCTGGGCGGCGATTTTTATGATTGTTGTCATGATTCCTTTAACCATCTGGTTTGGCATACAGTTTATGGGGGACCGCAAGTATTACTTTATCAGCATGATGATCATTGTTTATACCATTGTTCCCTTTGTTATGGTTTTTGAAGGGCGGAAGCCCCAGGCCAGGGAGTTGGTTATTCTGGCGGTTTTGTCGGCCATTGCTGTGGCTGGCCGGGCAGCGTTTTTCATGCTGCCGCAGTTTAAGCCTGTGGTGGCAGTTGTCATTATTACGGGCGTCTGCTTTGGCGCAGAATCAGGATTTCTGGTGGGCGCGGTCACAGGATTTGTCTCAAACTTTTTCTTTGGACAGGGGCCCTGGACGCCATGGCAGATGTTTGCCTTTGGCATTATAGGGTTTTTAGCGGGAATCTTGTTCAGAAAAGGACTATTGCGGACAACAAAGATGCCCTTGTGTGTGTTTGGGTTTCTATCAACGTTTTTTATCTATGGGATCATTATGGATACAGCATCAGTGTTTATGTTTCAGCCATCTTTATCGTGGAAAGTGTTGCTGCCCTTTTATATTTCGGGCGCGCCCTTTAATCTGATTCATGCAGGTGCAACGGTGTTTTTCCTGTTGGTGGCATCTAAGCCCTTGATTGAAAAGTTGGAACGGATTAAAAAGAAATATGGATTGATACAGCGGTAAAAAAGAAAAAAGGATAAGAGAAGGTAAAGAGATGAGCGACGAAGTATTAGGGGTAAAAAAAAGGAGAAAAGTACCGGATATTATTTTTAAAAGCAGTGTGGAAGAAAAAGAGCACTGCCAGCAAAAACAGATTGACAGGGTGCAGCGGGAAAAGGCAGGGCGCGTGCAGGCGGAACAAAATAAAGATTTGCCAAAAAACAGACTTAAAGGCTACCCGCATAAAGAGTTTGGGCGCAATGAGGCATATGCTTACCGCCAGAATAAAAAAGTGTTTATTCCAGAATCAGAGCATTTTACGCGGATAGGGGTAAGGACCTTTAAAAACAAAACTTATGCTGCGGAGATAGTAATACCGGAAGGCGTTACAGCCATTGGTGAAGAGGCTTTTATGGGCTGTACAGCGCTCAGGCGGGTTGTTCTGCCCGAAACCCTCGTATCTATCGGAACGGCGGCCTTTAGCGGCTGTACTAGTTTGAGAGAGATTGTCATCCCAGAAAACGTGACACGGATCGAGGAGAAAACCTTCAAGGATTGCAAAAAGCTCTCCAAAGCGGTATTGCCAGAAAATATGGTATACATTGGCAGAAAGGCTTTTTACAACTGTGAAATGCTCAGTAAAATCCAGTTCCCGGACAAATTGGTTGAGATTCAGGAGGGCGCTTTTATCCGCTGCAAGAGCTTGAAAAATCTTGAGCTGCCAAGAGGGCTGCGACACATTTTGGATGAAACCTTTATCGACTTAGCCATAGAGACATTAAATATTCCGCCAAATATCGAGAGTATTGGCATAAAATCCTTTTTCAGATGCCGGCATCTGACGCATGTGACCATTCCCGAAAATATTACATACATTGATGACTGGGTATTTCATGGCTGTAACCGGCTCAAGACCATCAAGATCCTTCATGATCCGGAGTTCATGGGAGAATGGCTGACTAACCGGAGCACCACGTTTCAGTGTATAAAGGGCTCAAAGGTGGATGAATACTGTGATCAGTTCGGTTATGAAAGAGAGTATGTTGAAGAATAATTAAAAAGCCATCTGCTGAGAGCATTCATTGCCTGAGAACAGGGAGGAATCGAGATGAAAAAGATTCGGTCGAGCACAATATGGTTAATGATATTGCTGTTTTTATTAGCGTTCACGGTTGGGCAAAGTCCGGAAGACTATGTAGGCACCTGGTACAGCGATCAGAACCCGGATTTGCCCTTGGTCATTGCAGAGGATGGTACCTATACCTCCGACGAATTGACAGACGGAACGTGGGAGGGACCGGAAAATTATAGCATACGGCTTAGAGGCAAGGAGCAGGACTATACCATGGAACATGCCAAAACAAGCTTTAGCAATGACGACTGGTCTTTTAGCGGCGATGCTTTGCGGTGCAGCAAAATAGATACCTGGTATTTCAGAATAAAGGAGACTGCAGAGCAATCTTATGATCTACGCCACCCGACCAAAGCAGTGGCTGCTGCAAAATGGATAAGAGGCTTCTGGACGACGCGGGAAAACGCACGCGAAACCTTTCATTTCAGAGAAGATAGTTCCTTTATTCTTATCTATAATGATGAACAAGGAAATCCGGAGACAGTTGGCGGCATCTACAACATTTTAGAAGGTGAGTCCCTTAACATTGAAAGAACTGAGTGGAACTTGAATCTTCAGCTAATGCCGGATACCGAAGCACCGCTTTCTGAACGGGCTATGGCTCTGACAGAAAGCGGAAACTGGCATATCAGCAAGCAAGATGACACATTGACCCTTACGAAAATGGGCGGAGTGTTAGGAGATGAAGTGACCTTTTACCAAAGTATCGCTAAAAATTAAAATGTTACCCTTCCTGAAAATTAAGATTTTCAGGATGACCGGGAAGGTGTTCAGACTGGCTTGGAACGGTCAGTGGGACGCTTGGATCAACCACCTCAAACTGGAGCTGGTCAATCCAGAGCGTACCGCTGCCGCAAAGCAGCGCGCCGATTGCAATGGAAGTGCTTTCCAGGGGAACATCGAGCACACAGGTATAACGGCACCAGCTGGATGTGCCATTAACCGGTCGATTATGCATGTTATCAAAGGCAGCGGTGCCTAAGGGGGTGTCTATTCTCAGCCAAAGCCCCGCATAGCCGTCCACAGAAAGTGTTTTTAAATAGCCGGAAAGGCGAACGCGTTTTCCAATATAATATCTGGCGCTGAAAAGCTGGGCGATGGCACAAAAATCACCAGCATTTATCTTTTCAGTGCCCGAGTTTAGGCGCGCTGACTGGGTCCCGGCGTTAAAGATCCTGTCATCGGACATCAGCTGGTATTTTTCCGGGGCACTGCCTGTGAGGGTCCACGCTTCAAAAGGGTTTGTTTCGCTCATAATTTTGTATCCTTTCGTTAAATCTTTCATCAGGAGGCGGTATTTTCCTGGTGGTAATCCATAAATTTTTTTAAATGAACGTGTAAACGCTTCCTGAGATTCAAAACAAAGCTCAAAGGCAATTCTTAAAATAGGGTAGTCGGTATGTCTTAACAGGGATGCGGCACTTGCCAGTCTGCGCCTGCGGATGTAATCCGATGGCGTTGTATCTGTTTCCCTGTGAAAGGAACGTAAAAAATAGTATTTTGAATACCCAAAATGTCGGGCTAGCACATCGAGCGTGAGGTCTTCATTCAGGTGCATTTCAATGTAAGTAAAAACAGCGTTTAGTTCCATAGGATTCCTCCTTGATTTTTATTATACGCTATTTACAGAGAAAAGTTTGATTTTTGTTGCCGTTTTTTAAAATATTGTCCGTTATGAAGAACGAAGGAGAGGTAAAAACATGGATAAGAAAAAAGATAAAGGCATGCGTTATATTATTTTGGCCATGGCATTGCTGGCGCTTTCTATCAATCTCTTCAGCATCTGGCTCCAGCGAAACGGGAGCCACTTCCTGGCCCCTGAACAGCTCAGCGGTATCGCTTATACCTTTGGCATTATACAGGTCTGTGGGCTGTTGGTGATGATTGCCGCTTTTGCTTATTATATTCTGTCAACCTATAAAGGATACTACGATTTAAAAAAAGTGAAAAATTATCTGATAATCGCCACTGGACTTGGCTGCGCAGTCGTTTTGATCCAGTGCTTTGTACCGCTCTACAGTCCGTACCGGGCATTTTTTACCTTTGTCAAAACAGTTGGATGGATTGGTATTCTGATCTCACTTTTGCAGGTTTTTTCAAACAGTAAGATCAGGAAATAAAGATTAAAATTTTAAAAATGGAATGGAGTCTGTGCCATGAAAAGAAGAGTGGATAACCATATTAAACTGATGTTATTTTTTATCGGCTATTTTGTATTAAAAGGAATCGACACTTACCTTTACAGCGGATCGCAAACTGAGGTGATCAATTGGCTTCATACTTTTTTATTCTGGGGCAGAGTCGCTTTGTTTTTAAGCCTTTTTGCCTGGCTCACATTTATTTGCTTTGAGTATAAACGTGATAAGTATAATCTTAAAAATGTACGTATCTACCTTATTATTTTGGTAACCGCGTTGCTCGTCGCTGTTATGCTGTATTTTCTTGCTCGTCCAGCCTTATATCTGAATAAGCCTGCATTAGCCATAACAGTGCTGTGTTGGATGACAGTAATCGCCATGCTGGTATGTTTAATTTTTAAAACGAAAAAAGAAGAATAGTCAATCAGACGTTCAATAGATAAAAAAGTCTTCCTATTTATATAGGGGGATAATTTAAAAAAATAAAACACGCTGTTTAGGCGTGTTTTATTTTTTGTATTCTTGTCAGTACTATAGCTCAGCTTCTTCTTTCCCCAGTTTCTTGCGTTCCACCATTCGGCCCATAAAGAAAGCCAGAATACCAACGCCGATACCAGTCTGAAGGCAGAAAATCAGAGATTCAACTTCGCCAGGCAGTTCCCCGTTGATCAGCGTTTCAAGAACAGGAGTAAACCAGGGTTCATATTCACCTCCCTGAATTTCCTCGATCATGGTGCTGCCCGCATCGTCAGAACCGCCAAATTCAGCGCCCTGAAGGGCAAAAAGCGGTACAACCACCAATAAAGCAACAATAACAAGAAGAATGATAACCGTTTTTTTATTTTTGCTCATTTTACACTTCCTCCGATGCTAAGAAGCCAATGGACTTGAGTTCCGGGCTTGCGTAGGTTTCCAATGCGATAACGATAATAACCGTTAAAATCCCTTCGATAATGGCAAGCGGCAGCTGCGTGGGAGCAAAAACCCCCAGGAATTTAACAGCAGAAGCTGCCACGCCGCCCTGCTCGGACGGGTAAGCCATCGCCAGTTGAATGCTGGTAACACAGTAGGTAAATAAATCCCCAAGAGCAGCGGCCAGGAAAATGCCGACCTTGCGGTTAACCTTGATCTTCTGACAGAGCTTATAAATTCCAAAAGATACAAACGGACCGGCAATTGCCATTGAAAAAGTGTTAGCGCCAAGGGTAGTCAAACCACCGTGAGCCAGCAGAATGGCCTGGAATAATAATACAATAATGCCTAAAATACTAACCGCACTTGGTTCAAATAAAATCGCGCCAAGCCCCGTACCTGTCATGTGTGAACAGCTGCCCGTTACAGATGGAATCTTCAGTGAAGAAATAACGAAAATGAATGCGCCGGCCATGGCCAGAAGTGTAATGGATCTTCTGTTGCCCGTCAGGGTTTTTTTGATCGAGAAAAAACCAGCAGCTAAAAAGGGCAGACAGATAACTCCCCAGGCAATGCAGTACCCCACAGGAAGATAACCTTCCATAATGTGCATTGCGTTTGCGGCGGGTACAATCCCAAATACAAGCGCCCAGGCGCCAAGCAGTGTGACAAACCTTCTTTGATTCTTTGTCATTTTTACCTCCTCGATAAATGAATTTTTACATTGGCTGTGATTCAATAAACTAAAAAAGTATAAAAAAACCGCTTACCGGGCAGATAAGCGGTGAAAGTACGAAATAAAATAAAATCCTGTGATTTCGTCCAAACACTTAGTTATCTCCTCGTAACCAAATGTAATACAGTTTTAATGATCAGCATCCTGACTTGACATACGTCTTACAGTGGCGGGACCGTTTGGGATTTTCACCCAATTCTGCTTAAACCATCGATTATGATGGAAATCATTAAAAATGTGCCGGAGAACCGACTACATTTCTAATTATAGCACCCTTTTTTGTAATGTCAATAGCGTAAAGTTGAATTTTTAGAAAAAATATTAGATATAGATATACACATGCCCCCTATATGTATATTACCTGTGCGCTGCGATAAATATAAGGTAAAAAATATGAATATCCTTAAAAGCTTTTTGATTATTTGACAAAATCGTAAAAATGGACTACAATAGGTTCTGTTGTTGGATTTTATAGCTTCAAAAGTATAAAAAATGCATTTGAATAAATATAGAAACTATAGGTATAGAAAAAGCATGATATCTATAAAATTGAAATAAAATCATTTTAATGAAGGTGCAATTAGTTATAGTTATATAGCGGCGTTTTTCGTACGATAAATGAACTTATTTTAAATGGAGAATTTTGGAGGTAAAAATGAGTGAGAGTGCAAAAAGGATAGAGGCCTTTTCAAAAAAGAATCTGCCAAAGGCAACAGTGAAGTACGCTGACATTCCTGAAGGTGTTGAGCGGATCAGCGTCAATGCGTTTAAAAATCTGACCAAGTTGCAAAGAGTTAAAGTAGCCGGTTCTGTTAAGGAAATATGCGGTCATGCCTTTGAAGGATGCACCATGCTTTCGTCCATCAACCTGCCTTCCGGCCTCAAGCTTTTGGGAGAAGCCGCTTTTATGGAATGCCGAAGAATACAGGCTCTTGTGATTCCAGAGGGAGTAAAGGCCATAAAAGACCGCACCTTCAAATTTTGCCGTGGGCTGGAAAGGATAGAACTGCCAAAACAACTTACCAAAATTGGAGAAAACGCCTTTTACAACTGCGATAAACTCACACATATTGAGATTCCCACTGCCATCGAAAAGCTACCCTTCAGGACCTTCTACATGTGTAAAAGCTTAGAATCCATCCGATTTTCAGAAAACTTAAAATATATCGGCAAGGAAGCCTTTGTAAACTGCAGCTTTCAGCAGCTTGATCTGCCAGTGGGTTTGGAGGTGATCGACGAATCCGGATTTCTAAAATGTAAAAAGCTGACAGCCCTCAAGATACCAGAAACAGTAAAAGTTATTGGTAAATGGGCCTTTCACGGATGTCCCAATTTAAAGGATGTCGAGATAAAACACGATCCCGAAGAAGTGGGCGAGTGGCTCTTTAACCGGAACGACGTGACGGTGCATTGCTATGAGGGATCTAGGATAGACCGCTATTGCAAGATATACGATTATAAGGTCAATTATATTCAGTAGAAATTCCTGGTAAATCTTGACAAAAACCATCAAAAAAGCTATGATGAAAACAATTAAATATAGAATCTATCCTGTGTTATGGGAAAAGGGTGAGATGCCCTTGCTGTAATCGCAGCTGTAATACAAAAAGCCTGTCCAGTAACCACTGCCAGCATAGCGGGAAGGGGACAAGGATGATATTGTAAAGCCAGAAGACCAGCACAGTGATAAGTTCTTAAAGCTCCGATTTAGAGTGATAAGACAAATAAAAAGTATTTAATGCTTTGTTTTTCCTTCTCTGAATCAGAGAAGGTTTTTTTTGGTAGCAGCGCAAGAAAAAAGGAGTTGACAAATATGGAGTTAAAACTCGAATGTGAAGTACCGCAAAGAAAAAAAGAGCGGACTAAAAAAGGGATACAGACGCAGAAGAATATCATGAGCCAGGCAAAAGAGTTGTTTTACACCCAGGGTTATAACAATACAGGCATGGTAGACATTGCAAATAACTCAGAGGTAGGCCTTGGAACCCTCACCTACTATTTTAACAAGAAAGAAGACATTGTCGATGAGATCATTAACACCTACTTCATGCAGCTGTATGACTTTGTCGGAGAAAACTCAGAAAAAGCAAAGATGCAGTATGTCAAATATTGTACCGCGATGATCCTCTTTTATGCTGGCATTGTGGAGGACCCGCATGTTATGAAATTTTATTATGAAATTACACGGCGTGACTGTAATAAAAAGAAACGGATGATGGTTTTAAAGCTGTTTAACCGTTCCGTGTTGGAATACTTTAATAAAAGCTATACCGAAGAGGATATGGAAGTTTACACTCTGGCGTTTTACGGCGCTCAAAAAGAAATTTTTATCCGTTATTACGAGCGGGAGCTGCCCTTCAAATCCAAAAAGCTGGTGAAAGCAATTGTTTACCACATGTTCCGGCTTCTTGATATCAGCAACGACACCCTGAAAAATACCATGAAGGATGGATTTGTCTTTCTTGAGGAATACCGGGAAATACTGCCGAAAGTTTTATAAAATAGAATCAGCTGCCAAACAGGGCATTGTCAGAGCAATGAGAATAGGAACCTTATGTTGCTATGAAACTTCTTAAAAGTTTAAGTTTTATGGATAGGGTTCTTTTTTATATGGCTGTAATCTGATGGTTAAAAGAATAAGCAGCAAAAATATATTTTAAAAAGGATGAGAGGCGTGATTCGAATTGCATTTTACGAAAGAGATTCTAAAATACTGCAGGAGCTCGGGCAAATAGCCAGACAATGTCTGGAAGCAATGGATAAAACCTATCTGAGCTTTTGGTATCAGGATAAAAGACAGATAACAGAGAGCACTTCCGGTAGCTATGACATTATCTTTTTCGACATTGAAAAAAACCGGAAAAAAGAAGCAAAAATAATGGAAAAATTCAGGGAGAACGACAAAACAACAGAAATCATCTATCTGGTTGACGCCGATTATTACAATGGCTGTCTGAGAGCGTTTGCCGTAACACGTCCCTTTGGATACATCGAAAAACCAGTAACATACAGTAAGCTTCACAAAGAATTGACCGCCTTTTTTGATTACAGGCAAGATGCCCCGTATAACCTCAGACAGCCAAACATGCTGTTTAAAACAGTGGACGGCATAAAAATGCTTCAAAACGATCAGGTATTTTATATAAAGTCCGATGACCGGATCAATTTTGTGGTGACAGACCAGGAGGTCTTTACCATTGATGAGAGCATCAAGCAGGTTTATGAGCGTTATCAAAATCTGGGACTCGAAATCTGCCACCGGAGCTATCTCGTCAATTTGACCAAAATTAAAAACATTAAAGGCAATAAAATATTCCTAACCTCAAAAACAAATATCCCTCTGGCCCAGAAAAGAGCGAAAGCCTTTAAAAAGAAATATGCCGACTATTTGAGCCAGTACATCTAATTAAGGAAAAGCCTACTTTTTTCAAAAAAATCTTACTTTTGTATTTTTAGCTACTCAAATAAATATTTCTGCTATATACTTAAACCACTAGAATAAGAAGATTAAAAAGTGATAATTAAAAGCAGTTGATCAAAAGGGTGTTGCATTTTATTCACAAAAACAAAAAATAAAAAAGATACTCAGAGAGCATCTTTTAAAGTTAAAGGGAAATTCATCAAATTCAAGCTTTGATGAAACGCTTTGGTTGATACAATTTGTTGTCATCTCGTTTACAAGTCTTATTCTAGCATTATTATTTATTTTTTGCAACCACTTTTTTTGAACTTTTTTAAATGCAGTTGCTGAAAGTACCGTTTTCAGGGCTTTTCCAGTGTTTTTTATTCTTAAATTTGTCAAACGAATGGTCATATTTTTATTTAAGGAGAAGTGAAAATGTATATTTACAAAAGAAAAGACAATCGCTATGAAGGGCGATATGATGATCCGTTTAGTAAGTCGAAAAATGGAAAATCTTCGGTCTATGGTAAGACTTACAGGGAAACAAAGAAGAAACTTTTAGAGGCTCAGGCCAATGTTACCAGACGCTGCTCGCAGAGCAGCAAAAATGATGATGTCAACGGGTTTTTGAGCCAATGGCTAAATAATGATGTTTTGATTAGTGTAAAGGCATCGACCTTTGACACTTATCTTTACTATTTTCATAAGCATGTTCAGCCTTACTTTACAGGGATGCACCTGAATGAGCTGGACCGGAATAAAATACAGGATTTTTGCAATTACCTTTACCGCGAGGGGCGTCTGGATAAGCAAGGCGGACTGGGCGCTGGTACCGTGAAGGATATTTACGGTTTTCTGAACCGGGCTTTTTTGCAGGCTATGAAAGATGAGCTCTTGGTAAAAAATCCCTGTGAAGACGTAAAGCTGCCTTTAAACTATATTCACCTTGAAATTTTCACTGTTTCTGAGCAGCAGCGGCTGATTCGTTACTTAAACAGCAGTGATGAAGCCTATAAGACAGGCATATACCTTGCCCTTTACGCGGGTCTGCGGATTGGGGAGATCTGTGGTTTAAAATGGGGTGATCTGGATTTGGATGAGGGCCTGATCTTTGTCAAAAGAAGTATTCGAAGAATCAACAACCGTTTTCCTTCAGAAATGACAAAAACAGAAATGAAAACGGAGGTTCCGAAATCGCTTCACTCCATACGTAGTTTTTATCTGCCTGAGGACTTACTTCTACATTTGAGGGGAATAAAGAAAAAGTTACCTGAAAGTGAAACTGCCGACCACCGTTTTGTTTTAACTGGACGCAATGGCAAATATCTGGATCCCAGAACCTTATACGCGCATTACAAAAAAGTATTAGTAAAAAGCCAGCTTCCTGATCTGCCCTTTCACGCGCTGCGCCACACATTTGCTACCAGGGCTCAGGAGCGTGGGGTTGACCTGAGCACGCTGAGCCAGATATTAGGGCATAATGATCCGGCCTTTACCGTCCGGCGGTATGGACACACCACGAAAGAAAATCAGAAGGCGCAAATTAAGAAACTGAACGATGGTTTTATCCATACTGGCGGAAAAAGCATTGCCTGACCGTCAAAATAATGGTCAAGAATATCAAGATCCCTCTAAAAAAGCAGGATTAAAACTTTGTTCATCAAAGCTTGAATTTGATGAATAGTAAAAGTGTCATCCGGTTTACAGCTTTTGTATAACAACTGTATTGAATTGCAGCTTGATCGCCATTTGAGGTTATTAAGCAGCTAGGGTATTTTAACAGAGAATCATTATTTATTCCTTAAAAGATACCTGAGGGAAGTGGGTGTGAATCCCAGTACAGAGCCGCTGTCGTGATGCTTGCCGGAAACCACCGGTACAGACGAGTCGGAAACCTGTTCTTTACAGTCTTGATGTAGTAATTTCTCGTCACTAGGGTTACGCATCGAAAACATAGACGCTCTACGGCTATTCTGGGGCTTCTATCACAGATATTCAAAATCAAAGACATTGTAGCGATCAAAACAGCGATTGTTTTGGTGGTGTATGGTTTATTTGAATTGGATTTCTATGATAGGAGCCCCTTTTTGTATACAAAATTTTGACAGGAAACAGAGAGGAGGCCAGATCATGGCCAAAACAAAAACCATTACCATCGAGTGTCCAAAGTGTCACGAAGCCTTTGAAATTAAGGGTTATGACACCATAAACGCCAGTCTGGATGAGGCGCTGAAAGACAAGCTCATCAAAACCGAGCTGTTTAAGCACACCTGTCCGGAGTGTAGCGAGACTTTTTCAGAGCCATACTCGCTCAGGTACCAGGACATGGAAAAAGAGTATATGCTGATTTTGGATATGGGCGGCCTGGATACAGAGGCCGAAGCGGCGGAGGTTTTGGAGATGTTTCCAAATTACCGGATCCGCATTGTGAAGGATGTGATGGACTTTCTGGAAAAGATTCATATTTTCGAGTCCAACCTGAATGACAAGATCATCACCTATCTGGATTATAAAATATATGAGGACGTGTCCAAAAAGCTGAAGGCAGAAAACTCTCCCATCGCCATTGATAAGGTGCTGTTTGGAAGCTTTGAGTTCCAGAAGAAAAAAGTGGTGTTCGGGGCGCTCAACAATGCCGGAAAGCAGATTTTTATCGATACCCCCTTTGCCGACTACAAAGCTCTGGCCAATTCACCCAGGCTGGTGCCTTGCTTTAAGGAGAGAGCGGGCGAGTATGTGATCGATAAAGCCTGGGCGGAAGCGCTGGCGTAACAAAGCCTATAACGCCGGTTCCAAAGTGGAATGCGGCGGGTTAGATAGATAATAATATTTTTAATATTATGCTGTGAGAATGAGAAAGGAAGTGAGCTTTATCGAAGAAGGTAAAAGTGTGAAGGAGGCGCCTGTCCGCCGTTAAAAGGGCAGGAAAAAGGACCGCTGGAAGGCCTAATTTCCAAACGGTCCCGTGGAGTCTGATATTTCCATATAGACTCCATAATTATATCTCATTTTCGACCAAAGGGCAATCTCTTTATGGAAAGCCCGATTCAAAAATAAATTTTAAAGGAGATTTTAATTATGGCATTCGCAAAATCAGCAAAAAGAGGTTTGGCAATTTTAGGTTCAGCAACAATGATGGTAGCTTTCGCCGCGCCGACATTCGCAGCGCCGGCACAGGCGGCAGACGCATCAAACAATACGTATTATGTACAGGTGGACGCTAATCTGTTAAATCAGATTAAAGGTACAGCTGGACAGAATATCCTTTATGGTCCGACAAAAGTTACCGCAGCAGACGTACAAACAGCAACGGGTAAAGCTCCAGAAGCACAGACAGTTCTGGATGTTTTGAAAACTGCTTGTGGCGCAAACAATGTTATTTCTGGTAGCTGGGGTGCTTCAGGAAGCTTTTTAACAGGTTTTAATAAAACAGGTTTAAACAAGCCTGCCTCAATTTCACAGGCCGAATATACAGCTAAGGGACATGGCGCAACAGATGTTATGTTTGATTATAATGTCAATGATGGTGCAGCGGGCTCTTTATCCACTGCTGAGTATGCTGGTACTGCTGGCTGGATGTTCTCTGTAAACAACGAATCTGCTCCTTCTGTTTCACCTTATTATTACTCAGTAGACGATTTAGTTTCTGATACCAGCAAAGGTTACGGTGATCAGGCAGTTATCCGCTTTGAATACTCATTAAGCGGTGGCGCAGATATCGGTTTAACAGACAGCTGGGTTCCAAATTCAGTTAACGCTGATGGTTCTTACAATTGGAACGATACCCTGCAGATTGTCAAGGAAAGCGGTCGTGTGGATATGACACAGTCAATCCGAGACGCGGCAAACGCACAATAAGAACAGTGTAGATAAATAGATTAAGAAATAAGGGGAGACGCTCCTTATTTCTTGTTTGCTTTTTAAAGCCACTAGAACGGAGGAAAGAGATGATTCAGCAAACGAAACACTATCTACAAAGATGCTTAGTTCTTTTGCTGGTGGTAACGGTCGGTTTAGCGAGTGTTTTTTCAAACTCGGCCCTTGCTACAGGTAATGACAATCAAGAGGCAATAACGACATCTAATACTTTTGATGAAACTAAAGATAAAGAAACAATACTTATAAGCACAGCGGAAGACTTTATTGCCCTGCGAAACTATGTGGCAAGTGGTGAAATTCAAGATGACCAGTCCAAAGGTGTGGCCGGAGGAAAAGCACGTAGCGCCAAGCTGATGGCAGACATTGATCTTTCAGACATTGATTTTACAGAGACAATGACACCCAGCAGTTCATGGGACGTCAGCTTTGATGGTGGTGGTCATACAATTACTGGGTTTAGCGGAAACACCTATGGATTGTTTGGACAAAGTTTAGCAGTTGGATATAACTACAATAGTGATGGCACAAAAGAAAAGGTCAAAACAACTATTACAAATTTGCATGTAGATGGAAATATTGATACTGGTTCAGAAAAATTGACGGAAGAATCAACCTATAATTATGGTTTGTTTGCGAATAACCTTATAGGTGGAGTGATGGATCTTGCGTATTGTGAGATTAGTAATTGCGTTGTAACGGGTAACATAAATATCGAAATACCCTCGGATAGAACTATAGGTGTTAATGTTGGTGGAATGTTCTATACCGGGCCAGGAACAAATGCTAATTCAAAGGTGCCAATTAAAAATTGTTTAGTTGATGTGGACATTGCTGTTATTAATCATTCTGAAGCGCCAGTTGCGATATATGGCGTTGCCAGAAGTGCTGCGATGGATCATTGCATATCCCTATCTTCAGTAAATATTTCTGGAGAAGGCAGCAGCAACATTCTAGCCTATGGTATGTGCACTGCGCCTAAATATAATAAATTATCTCCACAGGCGTTTTTTAATAAAGATGCAACTAATGCTGATTCTTGGAGCGATGATCTTAGTTATTATGACAATGGGAAAACCTCAGAGGAACTGAAAAAAGCCACTACCTATGATGAAAGCTGGGATACAAATGTTTGGACAATAACGGATGGTAAATATCCGGTACTTAAAACTTTCGGTGCTGAGAGTACCCCGGATATCAGCGAGCTGGAGAGCGTTTTAAAAGAAGCTAAAGCTATTACAAACGACGATAAACGTTACACGGACAGCAGTTATCAAACACTACAGAATGCGATAAAAACAGTGGAGGATGCAATCAGTAATCTGTCCACAGCAGATTTACTACTGAAGGATTTTGTTTTAACGCAGACCTCTCTTTTAAAAAATGCAACCAATAACCTGATCGCTCAGGGTCCATGGGCAGAAGCGGTGGAAAATTTAGACGCAGCTCTGCAGGCGGCTAATGAAGTACCACAAGACATTGTCTATACAACAAGCAGCCAGACAAGCTTTGATAATGCCTTTAGCATTGCCAAGGCGTTGGATAAAGACAAATCTGACGCTGAAAAAATAAAAACAGTGGCAGACAGCTTGCAGGAAGCTATAAAACACTTGACTGAAAACGCAGATACCACAAAATATTATTCGGTCAAGGATAAAGCGCTTAGTATAACAAACCAGGACTATATCTATACAAGCGACAGCTGGGAAAAATACAAGCCTGTTTATAAGGTTTATAGTTCATTAAAACCTAAAGACACACCAAAAGAAGAACAAAGAAAGCTTGACGATGCGGCGGACAATCTGGCGGAGGCCTACACCTGGCTGGTCAAAAACGCGGATTTCACCGCCATGAGAGCGGCCATCATAGATGCCGGAATGCAGGATGAAGAGGACTACACACCCGCCACCTGGGAAGCTCAGAAAAAAGCGCTGGATGCAGCAAACCAGTTTGATCAGAAAAACACACCGGACCTTGATCAGGAAGAGGTTAATAGGGCTACCAAAGCCCTTGAAACAGCTACCGCCAAACTGGTGTTAAAGACAGACTGGGAAGCTCTGCAGACCGCGTTAAAGAATGCCGCGGCTGTTGAAGCTCAAGAGAAAGCTTACACAAGCAATAGCTGGACGCCCTTTAAAACCGCTTTGGATACTGCAAAGGGCATTGAGGAAACCAATACGACCACCCAGGCAGTTGCCGACGCGGCAAAAGCATTGAACGGTGCCCAGGCAGCGCTGGTCAAAAAAGCCGATAGCACTGCGCTGAACAGCGCCATCGCCGAGGCGGATAAGCTGAAGGAAGCGGACTATACCAGCGCGAGCTGGTCAGCCTTTGCTGAGGCCCTGGCAAACGCTAAGGCTGTGGATCAGAACAACGCCACCCAGACGGCAGTGGACGCGGCCAGGGATGGTTTAGAACTGGCACAGAGCAAGCTTATCGAAAAGACAAGCTTTGCAGGCCTGAATGAAGCCATCCAGGCGGCCGAAGCCTTAAAGGAAACCGATTATACCAAGGATTCCTGGAAAACGGCCGATGTGGCAGCTGCTCTGGCAGAAGCCAAAGCCATCGAGCAGGATCCGGAAAACACACCGCAGGCCGATGTGGACGCCGCGGTACAGAAGCTGACAGACGCCATGGAACAGCTGGTTAAAAAGGGTGATCCCAAAGCCCTGGATGAAGCCATTAAAACGGCCGAAGCCCTGAAAGCAGAGGACTACACCGCCAGCACCTGGGCGGCCCTGCAGGCAGCTCTGACAGAGGCCAATGCCCTGGACCGCGGCAACGCAGATCAGGCAGCTGTCAACACCCAGACCGAAAAGCTGGTAGCCGCCATGGACGCACTGGTCATGGCAGCCGACAAAGCGGCTCTGGCCGAGGCCTGTGCCGCGGCTGAGGCAAAGGACAGCGGGATCTATACCCAGGCCTCCTACGAGCCCCTCCAGACAGCCCTGGCAGAAGCCAGAAAAGTCCTGGACAACGGCGACGCCGCCCAGCAGGAAGTGGACAAGGCTCTGGAAGGCTTGAACAAAGCCCTGGCAGGCCTGATCAAAATTGAAAAGGCCGAAGCGGAGGGCTATCAGGTCACCGCTGAAATTCCAGAAAACGCAGAGCTGAGCATCACAAAACAGGATGAACAGAAAGCCGAAGCTGCGCAGAAGAACATCCGTAAAGATTACAAGGATGCTGAGCTTCTGGCGCTTTTCGACATCAACCTGGGAGACTACCAGCTGGGTAAGGGCGAGAGCGTGAAAATCACCATCGCACTGCCGGAAGCCGCCTGGGGCTATGACAGCTACAAGGTCTACCATGAAAAGGAAGATGGCAGTTTCGAGTACCTCGATGTGGTGTATGATGCCGAGAGCCATACCCTTACCTTTACAGTGAGCAGCTTTTCCGATTTTGGCATCGTTGGCTTTAAGAATGCCAGCGACGACAAGCCGGATGAAAACAGCGGCTCAAACAATAACGGCGCAGGCCAAAACAGCAGCCAGAATAGCAGCGGCACAGCAAAAGGCAGCGGCGCAAGCGTTGGCACAGGCATCACAGCCGACAGCCCGAGCGCTGTCCTGGCAGCAGCCGCATTGGTGGCGGCAGCCGGACTGGTAGCCTTCGTGGTTTACCGCAGAAAGACAACTAAATAACCTCGACTTTTAGAAAGCACTGGATTTTCTATCAGGTCACAACAGGCTCTCCCCAACAGGGAGAGCCTTAGGCGTAAATAAAAAAATAAATAAAATAAGGATAAAATGATGAAACTAAAAGAATGGAAGCGTATGCTGAGCCTGCTGCTGGTGCTGCTGCTTTTGGCAGGCAGTCTGCCTTTGTCCGCCCTGGCAGAGGAAATGCCCGAGGGTCTGCATCAGCTGGAGCGCATTGGAGACACCTATGCGGACGGGACCCTGCAGGAGGCGCAGACAGTAGCAGCTGAAACCACCAGCGAAAGGCCCGACGGCTCCTATGATCCAGAAGTTATTGACCAGATATACCGGGGCGGCGAGCCCTCCCTGACAAAGGACGAGGCCGGAAACTACCTGGTGCGGGACGTCGATGATCTCAATACCCTGAGAATGGATCTGGCAAAACATGTAGATTACAGTAACACCACAGTTATCATGACCAATGATATCGATGCCTCTGGTTTAATGCCTTACCCTGTTCACCGCCTCTATAGTGATGGAGATACCGCATTAAAAGACACGCAAGAATATGTTTATATATTTGATGGAACTTTTAATGGTATGGGTTATACCATTAAAAATTATACAGATAGTACTTCGGGTTTGTTTGATGTGTTGGGGAACAATTGTCAGATTGGCAATTTAACCATTGAGACTAAGCAACAGATTACAGAAGCGTCTGGATCTTTAAATTTACCAAATGATACAACTGGAAAGATAAACCGCTCTATTGGAATTATCGCAAATAATGTAATGGGCGCCTATATGACACGGTGTGCCACTAATGGTGATGTAAAAATCAACCTTGAAACAACAGCCAGTATTTCATGTGGGATGATTGGTTCAGGTTTCTCTTTAGGAAATTATTTTGGTACTGAAAGGGATAAATTTTTAGCGGAAAATTGTTATAGTACGGTTAGCTATGAAAAAAACGATACTTTTAAAAACATCACTTTAAATACGGTGTCTTCAGGTAATAGCGCAAACTGTTATTACGCGGGAAAAATTACTGGATTTTCTGTTGAAAAGAACCAAATGTTGTCGATTCCTTTCAACTCATATAGAACTAATACAGATTGTTATTATGACAAGATTGCGCTGGGATTAGAGGAGGAAAATATAAATTCTGGTGGAACCGGCGTTCGTTCCAGCGAGATGAAGAAAAAGAGCAATTTCAAAAATTGGGACTTTGATACGATATGGCAGATTGAAGAAGGAAAAAACTACCCAACGCTCAACAGGGAAAATACAAAATTAAAAGCCAGGATCGTTGCAGAACTTGAAATTCAACTGGAGCCAATGGTTATTGACTATAACAAAATAAGTGTAACCGGAGAACTTCCAGTATTAAGAACAAATGTTAAGGATATTGTTGTAAAGAATGCCGGCGATAATCCATATCATTTGAAGGTTGAATTTGACGCTGTAAAAAATGGAGCCGAATATGTAGGTGTCTTAGGTGAACATGCACAAGGTGTAGCACGTTTTAATGATAAAAACGACATTTCATTGTCATATGATCAAAATGATGAGGTTGATTATTTTCTTCCCACTAATCTGTTTGATAAAACAGCTTATACACAAGAGGGAAACGTAAAATATCAAACAGCTACAGCATGGGGTAGTTTGACAATTTCAGATAAAACCCCAGCGTTAACGGAAACTCGTAAACAGGAATTAAACGCAAAAATAGATGAAGCCTGTGAAATTTTATTTGAAGATGAAAAAATTTTTGGAAAAGGAGAAATAAGTGCACAAAAAGCTTATGATCCTTATTTGATATTTGCTTTGATACGTTCGGACTCAAAAAAAGTAAATGAAAATTTTTATGATGAGTATTATAAAAATATAATTCTAAAAAAATATGAGAATTATCGAAATTCCGGTAAAACAAACGGCTTTATCACAACCGATACCTGTAAAGACATTATGATGATTACAGCTATAGGATATGATCCACGCGATGTAGCAGGCTATAATTTAATAGATATTATAACTGATGCTGCTCTTTATGATGATAACAAGGCATATATGGCAAAGCCTACACGAGCTTTAGCTTATGGTTGCTATGATTTTGAAAATGATAATGGATACGATATTAAACAGGTTATCAATGATATGGCTGTTCAAAAAACTGATGCTACAGGTGTCGTTCAAAACGGAGATGCTAATGATGTCGCAGATATGTGGTCAATGTATATACAACCAATTTTTCAATACTACGACCCGAATGCAAAGCCGGGAGACGATTACTATGCAGTAAAGGTACGAATAGAGAATGAACTGCTTCCGAGATTTCAGCGATCACAAAGCTATATCGGCAGTTTTTGGGGCGGTTTCTGTTTAAGCCTTACTAGCGATAACAATCATTGGGATATTAGAAATGCATGGACAAATGCCCAAGCACAGATATGTTTGGGTATGGCAGGAATTACAGCGTTTGATTCTCGATTTGTTGTGGGTAATCAGACAATGTATGACAATATTATAAACCGAATTGATTATGAAAAACGGGTTGGAGAAGATACGCTAACATCCGGCATCGGCCCGGAACAGATCATCCGCGGCGTCACAGCCTTAAAACGCGCAGAAGCAGGGCAAACCGGCATCTACGACTGCCGTGACGTCAAGGGAACCGCCTATGTCAAAAACCTTATTGACAGCATGGACACCAGTGATAAAGAAGCTGTGGGCGCTGTGTGGAGCGCTTACCAGGCTTTGAGCGACGGCAAGAAGGCCAGCATGAACCAGGAGGATGTCAAGAAATTGACGGATGCTGTCAACGGCCAGGGTAAAGCCCTGCTCCAGACGCAGCTGGAAAAAGCCAACACCCTAAAGGAAACCGGCTATACCGAAGAAACCTGGAAACCCTTTGCGGAAGCCCGGGACAGCGCCAACACCGTATACGCCAATCCGAACACCACCGACGCAGAATGCCTGGCCGCTTACGCCAGCCTGAAGAACGCCATGGACGCGCTGGAAATGAGTTTTATTCTTGGTGATGTTAATGGTGACGGAGAAATCGATGGACTAGATGTTACATGGGCTATGCAGTACAATGTTGGATTCCGAGTTTTAAATGAAACGGCTATAAAGGCCGCAGATGTTAATTCGGATGGAATAGTAGATGGTTTAGATGTTACTTGGATTATGCAACATAACGTAGGCTTAAGAACATTTTGAAAGGTAAAAAAACAATGAAAAAAAGAAAATTCAGCAAACTAACAGCGATTTTCCTTAGTTTTTGTCTTGTCATGGCTTGTATTTCGCCGGTTTTTGCGGAAGAGAACACCCCAAAAAGAGAAGTTTCCTTAAATATGCAAGGCGAAAACAACGAACAGAAAATCGAACAAGGGAAGGAATTTACACTGACCTTAAATTGTGCAGAACCATTTGGTGTTATGAATGCCCAGGTGGTTTACGATAGCAGTAAGGTTGAGTGCATATCATGCGAAACGCCTATAAAGACAGGCAGTAATATGGTTAATGATAACAAAAATATTTCTGCTGTCATGGTTAATATAAGTCAATTGGATTCTGATATTGTGGCACCTGATACGATTATCATGTCTATGGTGTTTAAAGCAAAAGAGGATATCACTGGAAACGCGAGCTTTGAAGCTAAAGTCACAGCTATGTATTTACTGGATGGCAATCTTGATGGAACTAAAGTAACACCAACCGTTACGAACAATGTAGGAGAGATCATGATCACAGCTCCGCCGACAGACATCAGCGAGCTGACCAGCAAAATCGCCGAAGCCGAAACCATTGACGGCAGCCTGTACACAGCGGCAAGTTATCAAAACCTGGAAGCAGCCATTGCTGCGGCAAAGGAAATAACAACTGAAAACACAAAAGAAGAAGTTGCCGCGCAGGTCAAGGCTCTGGACGACGCAATGAAACAGCTGGTTAAAGCGGTTGATAAAACGGCCTTGAAAGCGGTAGTCGCTGAAGCGAAGAACTACGATGAAGCCCTGTACACGCCGGACAGCTACGCGGCTCTGACCGAAGCGGTCGCCAGCGCCCAGAGTGTATTGGACGCGGATCTCGCAGATAACACGGAAAACCAGAAAACAGTGGCGGATGCTGCGCAAGCAGTTAAAGACGCCATTGCGGGGCTGAGTGCCAAGGGTGACCAGGAAGCGCTGGCTGCCAGCATTCAGGCAGCGGAAGCAGCACTTGCCAGAGAAGATGTCACCTACATGGCAGACACTAAGACAAGTGTTGAAAATGCTTTGAGCGCGGCAAGAGCCCTGGTTGGCAAGGAAAACGCAACCGATGCAGAGGTTTCCGCAGCCGTTAAAAATCTGAATGACGCGGTTGCCAAGCTGGTGATTGCAGCAGACAAGGACACCTTTAACGCTGCGGTTGCACAGGTGCGCGAATCCTTCAAGGAAGAAACCTACACCAGCAGCAGCTGGAAAGCTGTAGCGGAAGCCCTTAGTAATGCCGACGCCATGGCAGACCGTCTGGCAAAAGGCCAGGTACCGGCCGCAGAAGCGGAAAAGGTATTGACCGACCTGCAGAATGCGACAAAGGGATTAGTGCCAAAGGCAGCAAAAACCGAAGACTTAACCAAAGCAATCGAAGCAGCTAAGAAATTAGATGAAAGTCATTACACCGCTGACAGTTATGCCGTTGTGAAGGAAGCTTTATCCGCAGCCGAAAAGGTTGCCGGAAACCTGAATGACAGTACTCAGGAACAGGTGGATACCGCGGCAGCAAATCTTAATGCAGCCGCTTCTAAGCTGGTGACCGTGGCCACCGATGAAAAGACCGGTGTTGTGGTCAATGGACTTCAGCCTGGTGAAGGCATCAAGGTTGACGACAAGTCAAAGGATAAGGAAGCCGTGGCCGGTGTTGATGAAGCCATCAAGAATGCCAGTGAATTTGCAAACGCGAAGGAAACAGAAATTCTTTTCCTGGCCGACATTACACCAGAAGTGACAGAAAATGCGGACGGCAGCTTTACCGTTACCATCCCGCTTAAGGCGGCTCAGCTTAAATACGACGCCTACTATGTAGGCCACAAAGGTGCAGACGGGAGCTTTACCTGGCAGGCTGTAACCCCAGATGCTGATGGAAAGATTACCTTTACCACCAAGAGCTTTTCTGAGTTCACCGTTGTGGGAATGAACAGACAGGATGAAAGCCCGAGCACAGACGGCAATCAAGCGTCAAACGCCGGGACTACGGGCAGTGACAGCAATAAGAACAATGCCTCCGGCGGAACCATTAATCCAGTAACAGGTTTACCTTATACTGAGGATGAGATCAGCAATGGCGCGCTGCAGGCAGTGGCAATGCTGGCGCTTATCGGACTCTGCGGAGTAGTTTTTTATCGCAGACAAAGAAAAACAGAGCATTAATTTAAAATAAAAGGGTATCAGCCCCTGCCTCCTTTTAAAGGGGGCAGTAACAGGTATCTTTGAAATAAAAAAGAGGAGAAACGACAGTGAAAGGATTAAGGAGAAAAGTTAGAGGCTTAATGTGTGTTTTGATAGCGGCAATGGCGCTGCTGCTGGGATCGGCCCGGGCAGAGGCCTCCGGCGCGCAGACTGGAACCATCACTTTTAGTGTTGAGCGGTTTACCATTGGTCAGGGTTATTTTGTCGAGCCGGTTCAAATACCGATTTATGCGGGGGATACCTCCAAGGATGTTCTTGACCGGATGCTGGAACCCACCGGTGGCTATACGCAGAAGGAAGGATCAGAAAGCTTTTATGTTACTGCCCTGAGAAATGCGGATTCGGGTACACTCGATATTCCTTATTACATTACCGATATGAGCGGCTATAAGATTACCAATGACAATAATGACGGTAATGCGAAATATCCGGATCTGGGTGAGTTTTCCTACACAGAGCATTCGGGATGGATGTACTCGGTCAACGGTGTTTTTCCCAATTATGGAATGGACAGTTACATTCTTAAAGACGGCGATGTGATGCGTGTCCAGTTTACCATGTGGGGAACCGGTGCGGATGTCGGTGACCCTTACAATGCCGGGCAGTATGGTCTTGACATACCCAACCGGGACAGCTTGACAAAGGCCATCGCGGCGTTTAACGGAAGGGCGGATAAAGAAGAATTGCTCGAAGTTTCTTTCATAGCAGACGCCTACAGCCACGCCATGGAGACCCTTGAAACCATTGATCCGGGCATTACAGATCAGAATGACCTTGATCAGGCACAGGCATATTTGGAATCCGCCATAGCATCGAAAAATTTGCAGGCGATCACGCTTGACCGTGACAAGTTAAGCCTCAGCTACGGCGGCGAGGATCAATTGAGCGTCGGTTATACTCCCGAAGACTGCCGGGTGGATGAGGGTGTAAAATGGACCAGCAGTGACCGGGATTGTGTCTATGTTGAACAGGATGGGCGGATTTACGGCGACAGTATCGGCACCGCTATAATCACCGCAACCCTGGGCAATTTCACCGCCAGCTGTGAGGTGACCGTGAGCGAGGAAAGCGCCGAAAAGCCTCTGCAGGGTATCAGTCTGAACCAGACTGAAGTAAGCCTGCGCAAGGGAAAGACAACCGCGCTCAAGGTCAGCTATAATCCGGCAGATACCACGGATGACAAAACCGTCACCTGGAGCTCGGATAATGAAAAAACGGCAACGGTGGACGCCAATGGCCGCATTACAGCGGTGGCAAAAGGTGAAGCGGTGATCACAGCGCAGGTGGGCAGCTTTACCGCATCCTGCCGGGTAACCGTCACCGAGGACGACCCGGTAGACCCGCCGGACATTACGGATGATGATATTGCCGCGGCCAGAGAAGTGGTTCGGCTGGCAGCGATTTTAAACACCAATCCCAGCCCGACTCTGGACGAGGTAAAGGTGGTCGAGGATGCTTACCATAACCTGACAAGCGTACAGCAGTCTGTTTTAACGCCGGAGCAGGACGCCAATATTCAGCTTGCCATTAACGGCGGCTACAGCAAGGTGCTGGCTGTGACGGCTGACGCCTGCGAGTCTGCGGTTGAGGCGGTTCAGACGGCAATCGACAGCGGCGGAAAGCCTGACGATCAGAGTCTTTTTGATCTGGTACAGGCCGAAAAAGCGCTGAACGCTGTTGGACAGTATGAGGACTTTTTAACCCAGGATCAGGAAATCTATGATCAGGCTGAAAAGAAAATGAAAAAGGTGACAGACACTTTAAAAGATGTCAACGCATCGGATAACGGCGTCATGGTCAAGGGGCGTTCCCTGACACTGCCGTGGACAGTAAAGGTGGAAGCGCAGAAGGCGGAAGTCACCTCTGAGCAGCAGACAGCCCTCGAAAACGACGCCCAGTATCTGGACCCGGCCATTGAAAGCCAGTATGAAATTAAGCTGAAGGATTTTGGCGCTGCGGAAAGCGCGGATGCCATACCAGAATACGACACTCAGGGTAAGACTTTTAAGATCGCAATCCCCTCAGAGAATTATACCCCCCCGACCCTCGGCGAACATGAACAGCTGACTCTTTTGCATAACGGCGAGCGTATCGGCTTTGAGGATGAAAAGGGCAATGCCCTGATCACCTACGACGCCCAGAATAAAAACTTCAGCTTTTCAACGGGCAGCTTTTCCACCTTTACGGTGGTGTCGGACCATCGCATCGCCATTGAGCGCTTTACGCTGACCGATACGGAGAAAACACTTTTACTGGATATTGCAAATCCCAGCTTTGAGCTGAGTGTGCTGAGCTTTACACCATACAACACCACGGATAAAAGCCGGCTGACCTATACCTCCTCGGACCCGTCAGTGGCCAGTGTGGATGATAAGGGCATTGTCACCGGGCACATAAAAGGCACGGCGGTCATTACCGCTGAGGTCTGCGGGATTAAAAACCAGTGTACGGTGACAGTAAAGATGAACCGGTATGTGGATTTTGAGAGCTACTGGCCCACCTTTAGGAAGAACAACAGCAACATGGCCATTGTGGACGCCAGCCTGCCAAACGCGGGAAACAACCTCACAGAAAAATGGATCAACAGCGATATCAATGTGGGGGGCAAGCAGATGACTGCCGGTACGCCGCTGGTGGTGGACAACTATGTTTTTGTTTCCACCCAGAACAATAAGCTCTACAAGCTGGATAAAAATACCGGGGCCATTGTCAAGGAAGCCAAGCTGGCCATGAAAGTAGGCTTTTTCTCCTACGCCACCTACGGTGACGGTATGATCTTTGTGCCGGAGGAAGACGGAACCATTGAGGCCTTTAACGCGGATACCCTGGATTCGCTCTGGCGGACCGAGAGCTTTGGCGGGCAGAGCAACTGCCAGGTAACCTATGCGGATGGCTTTATCTACTCGGGTACCTGGAGCGGTTCGACCAATAAAGGGAAGTTTTTTTGCGTGGATACCACGAGCAATGGCGATATTTACCAGACCAACGGTATCCGGCGTGCAAAATGGGTCTCCGATGATGACAGCGGCTATTACTGGAGCGGCGCGACCGTTGTTGGCAACGCGGTGATCTTCGGCGGGGACTCTGGCGTACTTCAGTCCAGGAATAAGTCCACGGGCGCGCTCATCGACCGGTATGCTACCGGCGGCGTTATCCGCTCAAGCATTGCCTATGACGCGGGGACTAACGCCCTTTATTTTACAGCGGGCGGCGGTGTCACTTCCAACGGGATTACCGGCGGCGGGAAATGCTACAAAATCGGTGTGACCAGCGACGGGCATTACACAGGGGCTAAAATTGCGGATCTGCCGGCGGCCTCGACCACATCGCCGGTGGTTTATAATGGCCGTGTGTACGTGACTACCCAAAAGGTAAACGGCTCTGGTCATGAGGAGGATTATAACAAGTCTACGGTCATTGACCAGAGTAATACGGAGAATGGAAAGCTGGCTGTTCTGGACGCGGATTCTCTCAGAACGATCTATCAGACAGATATCGGCGGTCCGTCAAAGGCCTCGCCGCTGCTAACCACTGCCTATACGGCAGACGGGCAGCAGACGGTTTACCTTTATATCACGGTCAACAACCACGACGGTGCCATTGTCCGCGTGAAGGACTGGGCGGGAAATACCACGCCGCAGGCAGAGGTCATTTACCGTGCCGATGGCGATGAGCAGGAATATACCACCAGCAGCCTCAACTGTGATGCGGATGGTACAATTTACTACCGGAACGACCGGGGACATCTGATGGCTCTGACCGGCACCTCTGAGGGTGTACGGGAAGCGGCGGCTGTAGAGGGCCGTTTAGGTGTGCAGAAGGGCAATAAGGAGGGCAGCGACGGCATGACAGCCAGAGCTTCCGGAAAAACGGCAGGTCAGGCTGAGGACGAGTTTAAGCCCTGGGATTTTGACGGCGCCATGCTGCCATACAGCAAAAGTGTGTCGAAAACGCCGTCGGGTACGGAACAGCTAAAAAAAGCGGCGGTTGTGCTAAGCTGTACGGCTGTGGCGATGGCGGTGCTGTATATTACGGGATGCGGGCTCTGGCCCAAGCTGGTTAAAAAGCCATGATGGATCGAGCAGCGGAAAATATCCGCACACATACGGCAAAAAGAAAACGGACGCTGGTTTCAGCGCTGATCATTTTCCTGCTGATCCCTCTGACCATCTGGTTCGGCATTCGCTTTCTGGATGACCGGAAATACCTGTTTATCAGCCTGCTGATTATTTTCTACACGGCCATCCCGTTTGTCATGCGGTTTGAGGGACGCCGGCCCGACGCGCGGGAGATTGTTGTGATCGCTGTGATGGCAGCTATTACGGCCTGCGGAAATCTGGCGTGCTTTATGCTGGGGCCATTCCAGGCCGGGACGGCCCTGGTGATTATTGCCGGCATCTGCCTGGGGCCTGAAGAGGGATTTCTGACTGGCGCTATGGCCAGGCTGGTCGTCAACATGTTTGCCAGCCAGGGGCCCTGGACGCCCTGGCAGATGTTCTGCTGGGGGCTTCTGGGATTTCTCGGCGGGCTCTGCTTTAACAAGGATCAGGAATTTTCGAAAAAGGAAGTCAATTTTAAGGTGGTTATGGGGCCGCTGATCTGTATTGTGGTATCGCTGGCCCTGGGCTTTGGTATCTGGATACTTACCGGCGCCCAGGGACCTTTTGTGGGCTGGTGGCTTTACGGCTTTGGCGCCCTTGGCCTGCTGGCCGGTGTGCTGCTCCAGCGCAGGCGTCTGCCGGTTGACCGGCTGACCCTGGCGGTTTTTGGCTTTCTGGCCACCTTTATCATCTATGGCGGCATCATGAACATTGCAGCCCTGGTTATGTCCTCGGGCATTTCGGGCTCTGGAATGGGCTTTGACTGGGGCTCCATGAAACTGCTCTATATTTCCGGCGCACCCTACGACGCGGTGCATGGGCTGGGAACAGCCTTCTTTGGGGCGTTGCTGGGCCCAGTGATGATTGAGAAGCTGGAGCGGGTTAAGATTAAATTTGGTCTGTATTATTAAAAGGCTGGAACAGATAAGAAAGGGATACAAAATGAAAAGAGGTTTTAAGAAAAAAGGGATTTTACTGTTGGCGCTTCTCATGCTGACCGTACTGACACTGGCCGGGTGCAAAGACCCGATCAGCGGGTTGACCGAGGGAAGTTCGGATGAGGAAGTGGTTCAGCTGGCGGATACAAATCCGCTGCCGGAAAATGGTGTTGTGACAGCGGCACAGTTCCGTTCCATTGAAGGACAGGATAAAGTGGTGACCTTTAACGGCAGCAACATGTATGGCTACCAGTATACCTGGAGCTTTAACGGCAAGGATATCCATAATCCTGAGGATCAGAACCTGAAGGTAGACTTTACAACGGAGGGTGACACACTCAATAATGTTAAGGCCGCGGCCGGAGATGCCGCCTACGGTCTGGGCATCACGTTGACGGGCAATAAAGGGCTCATTACAGTGCCGCAGCTCACTGTTACGCTGCCGGAAAAATGGGACGCGGATTCGGCTGTTCTGTGTAAGCTGAACAACGGCCAGCCTGCCAAGATGAGCAACGTGACCTTTGACAATACTTCTGAAACCACGAAGATGACCATGAATATTGTGGAAACCGGCGGCGATTACTATATCGTGGCTGGAAAGACCATTGCTCCGGTACCGACAGCGGCAGCAGGAGGCAGTGATGAAACAACACCAGGCAGCAGCGGCAGCACCGGCTCTGGTGGCAACAGCTGTACTATTTCCATCAGCTGTTCGACCATTCTCAACAACATGGGCAACCTGACCAAAGGCAAGGAAAGCTTTGTGCCTTCGGATGGCTGGATTTTAAAACCGACGACGGTTCAGTTCAGCGAAGGTGAAAGTGTCCACGATGTGCTGAAACGGGTGTGCCGTGACAACGGTATTCATATGGAATCCAGCTTTACACCGGCTTACAATTCGGCCTATGTGGAAGGCATCAACCAGCTCTATGAGTTTGACTGCGGTGAGGTTTCCGGCTGGATGTACAACGTGAATGGCTGGTTCCCGAACTATGGGTGCAGCCAGTATACTGTGGAAAACGGCGATGTGATCAACTGGGTTTATACCTGTGACCTCGGACGTGATGTCGGCGACAACAGTATGTGGTAAAAAAAATTAAAGGGTGATGGAGCGCCTGGATATGCGCTCCGTCACCGGCTTTTAGCTGAGTGCTTTTTTAAAGGTTTATGGAATAAGCCTTTAAAAAGGCGCTTAGGGGAGCTTTCGCATACAACTTACTCTTTTAAGCGTCTTGTCATCCCTATCTTTTCTATTGTTGGGTGAAGCGGTGAAATCGTACGGGCAGCATTCGGGCAGATGCCTGCACCGCTTCATTCAAAAATCAGTGTTCTGTACTGTTACACAAATAAGAACAAAGGGTGTGATGACAGGCGGCGGGAGCAAACCATCTCTGCTTCCGCCAAATATTGTATTATAAAATCGAGGAGAAATTTATATGGAAGATTCTTTTTCAGGCTATCATCCGGTTATTAATTTTGGCTATTTTACCGTGGTGCTTGTTTTTAGCATGTTTATACTTCATCCGGTATTTTTGGCGGTCTCTTTGTTTTCCGCTTTTATCTATTCGGCTATTTTAAAGGGCTGGCTTAAAGCGCTGAAGGCTGCATTAATTTATTTGCCGATCATTATCATTGTAATGCTCATTAACCCGATGTTTAACCATTATGGGGTTACAATTTTGTTTTATCTCAATAACGGCAATCCGGTGACAATGGAGTCCATCATCTATGGGATTATGATGGGGGTAACCCTGATTACGGTTTTTATCTGGTTTTCCTGCTACAGTAAAGTGATGACCTCGGATAAATTTATCTTTTTGTTTGGAAGGCTCATTCCTGCGCTTTCTCTGGTCCTGTCAATGGTGCTGCGTTTTGTCCCCAAATTTATCGCGGAGATCAAGGTGATCAGCAATGGACAGAAATGTATTGGGCGCGATCTGAGCAACGGCAATATTTTTCAGCGGGCCCGGCATGGAGTGACTATTCTGTCGATTATGATTACCTGGGCGCTTGAAAATGCGATTGAAACTGCAGACAGTATGAAGGCGCGGGGATATGGGCTCAAGGGCAGGACTGCCTTTTCCATTTACCGCTTTGACCGTCGGGATATGGTGGCGTCTGTCATTATGCTGGCAGTCCTGGCCTGCGTAACTGCAGGTGTTTCCCAGGGGTTTGCCTTTGCACAGTATAATCCCCAGATTAAGCTGTCTGGGCTGCAGCCGCTGACGCTGGGCAGTTTTTTGACCTATCTGCTTTATTTTGTCTTTTGTATGATGCCGGTTATCATTGACGGCGCCGCTGAACTCAAGTGGCGGTGGCTTAAGAGGAGTATTCCTGAAGCGCCGGAGCGATGTGAAGGAGTTGAGACGCTTTGATCCAGAGGACAGTGGAAATTGGATTTGGACGGAGCTCGCCAAAAGCCGTTTTGCGAAGAAGTTATGTCCTGAACAACTGTTTAAGCGGTGAGGTTGTTATCCCCAATGGTTTTACGGACATTGAGGTATCTGCTTTTAAGGATATGAAAAATATTACCAAAATCGTTCTGCCAAAGACACTTTTGCACATTGATGAGCGTGCTTTCTGTGGTTGTGAGTCCCTTTTGGAGGTCGTGCTCCCTGACGGGATTGAGTCTATTGGCGATGAGGCCTTTGGCAGCTGTAAGGCGTTGGAAAGCGTTCGGCTGCCCTCAAGTCTTACGGTGGTATCAAAGGAGCTGTTTAAAAACTGCATTATGCTTAAGCGCGTGACTGGCCTTAAACATGTGAAACGTATCGAAGACGGTGCTTTCTGGAACTGCCGTTCTCTGGAAACCATTGAGCTTGGTGAAAAAATAAAAACCATTGGGGTTTACGCTTTTTACCGCTGTGAAAGCCTTGAGCGGCTGCTTTTTAAAGGGCCGTTGGCGTGCCTTGAGAGCCACTGTTTTGACGGTGCTGGGCTCAAAGAGCTGTTTTTACCAGAAGGGCTTGAGCAGATATGGGATGGCGCTTTTCTGCATTGCGAACAGCTGCGCCGGCTGGTGCTGCCGAGATCGCTTTTAAAAATTGGCAGTTATGTTTTTGCAGGCTGTATTCATTTAACTAAAATAATATTTCAAGGCGGGATCCCGGTATTTGGGCAGGCCGTCTTCCCTTCAAACGCACGGGTTGTTTGTCGATGGAATCAGGATTCCCGGCTCCGGATGGAAGCCGGAGGTTTTATATTATGCCGAAAACAGGATGGTTTTGCACTTTATCTTTACCGGAATCCAGAGGCGGCGGTTTTTGAATTTGAGGGTTATTCAAAGGACGCTTTCCTGTTGATTTTTGGTATCAGAGAAATACCGCCGAGAGCCTACTGCGGGCGTGAAAAGCTTAAAAAGGTTCTTATCGGAGAGGGTGTGGAATATATTGGACAGAAAGCCTTTGCGGATTGTAAGAGGCTGGAGGAAGTTGTTTTTCCCAAAAGCTTGAAAACTGTGAGAGAGGGCGCTTTTCAGGGGTGTCCGGTGGAGGCCTTAACCATTCCGGAGAATGCAGTATGTATTGAGCGTTTTAGCTTTCGGGATACAAAACGTCTGAAACGCGTTGACTTTCTTGGAAAGGCAGCGTTGAACAATCAGGTTTTTGCCGGCAGCAAAATAAGAAGCATTTATCTGCACCGGGGAATGGTGCTGAAACCTTTTTTGATGCAGACCGTTACGCTGTTTTGTCCGCCAGAGGATAAGGCGATGATCGCTTTTTTCAAAAGCATTGGTTATTCGGAGGAGACGGTTGAGGGATGGACGGCATTAAGGGTTGTTCACCACCGCCAGATTGACAGAGCACCTGTACCTGATGTGCTGATGGAAGAATCAGCGGTGCACATTGGAAAGCGGATCGAAAATTTTCAATATGCGAATCAAGAGCAGCTTCGCAGAATCATCATTTCGGAGGGTACTGAGAAAATCGGTGAGGGCGCGTTCTTTAATTGTGACGCGCTGGAAGAAATTGTGCTTCCGAAAAGCTTGAGGTATTTAGGCCACAGCTGTTTTGCGAATTGCCGGAGACTTGAGAAAATAAGTCTTCCGGAAGGGATTACAGTACTTCCGGCCAGGGCTTTTCGGGATTGCCGGCGTTTAAAAAAAGTTCAGCTGCCTGAGTCTATCCGGATCATTGACCAGGGGTGTTTTCAGAATTGTGAGCGGTTGGAAAGAATAAACTGGCCCGCTGAACTATTGAGAATCAATGAATATGCCTTTTACGGCTGTCAGGGGCTGGCTTCGTTCAGCCTGCCGCTTGATGTCTCAATTGTTGAGAAAAATGCTTTTACAAACTGTAAAAAAATTAAATATGTGAAGACAGGCGCTAACGTTGCGTATTTTTCACCTAAGAGCTTCGCGGCACGAACGATTTTAGAATGTCCGGAAAATTCCCTCACCTTAAAAATGGCCCGTGAAGCGGGATTAAAGACCATCGTATCAACATTGTATGAAAAAATGAAGGAGGCTTAAGCAGCAAGGCTGCTTAAAATAATATGGCAGAAGTAGAAATTAGAAATTTGATGTTCACTTATCCGGAAATGGAGAATCCGGCGCTTAATGATATCAATTTGGAAATAAATGATGGGGATTTTGTTGTCTTGTGCGGCAAAAGCGGCTGCGGGAAAAGTACGCTGCTGCGGCATTTTAAGACTGTGCTTACTCCCCACGGAGCACGGACAGGTGAAATTTGTTTTAAAGGAACAGAGCTTTCGGAGGTGGATATCCGGACACAGAGCTCGGAGATTGGCTTTGTGCTCCAGAATCCGGATAATCAGATTGTAACAGATAAGGTATGGCATGAGCTGGCCTTTGGCCTTGAAAGTCTGGGTTATGATACCCCAACCATTCGCTTGAGAGTGGCAGAAATGGCTTCTTATTTTGGGATTCAGGCATGGTTCAGGCGAAACGTGAGTGAGCTGTCTGGCGGACAGAAGCAACTGTTAAACCTGGCGGCCATTATGGCGATGCACCCCTCTTTGCTGATTCTGGATGAGCCGACCTCACAGCTTGACCCCATTGCGGCTTCAGATTTTCTGGAAACTGTTAAAAAGATTAACCGGGATCTGGGCACGACCATTGTCATGACAGAACACCGTCTTGAGGATATTTTTCCTGCGGCGGACAAGGTCATTGTAATGGATCAGGGGATCGTGATTGCCCAGGGTCTGCCGAGGGAAATCGGAAAAGAGCTGCGGGGCATGGGGCATGATATGTTTTTGTCCATGCCTGCGCCCATGCAGATTTACGCCGGAATCGACAATGATTTGCCCTGCCCGCTGACAGTGCGGGAGGGAAGGCAATGGCTGTCGGAGCTTTTTGAAGGAAAAACGGTTGAGAAAAAAAGCATTCCCATTGAGGAGGATCATTTTGAAGCGGAAGAGACGGTAGTCGAGTTAAAAGATGTCTGGTTCAGGTATGATAAAAATCTTCCGGATGTTGTGCGTGATTTGTCGCTGGAAATAAAGAGGGGTCAGCTGTATGCGCTGGTAGGCGGGAACGGTACGGGAAAAACAACCACCCTGTCTTTGATCTCGGGCATTAACCGACCCTATCGCGGAAAGGTTAAGCTCGAGGGTAAGGAGGTGCGCAAGTATTCAGATAAGGAGCTTTTTCAGGGCTTTTTAGGCGTTTTACCGCAAAGTCCGCAGAGCCTTTTTGTTAAAAAGACTGTGGAGATGGATCTGTTTGAGGCCATCGGTGGTATGAATGAGCGCAGACAGGCTGGGTTTGACAGCGATATGGACAAGCGCACTGCGGTTGAGGGCATGGCGGAGCTGATGCATATCGAACATCTTATGCAGCAGCATCCATACGATTTATCAGGCGGTGAACAGCAGCGGCTGGCACTTGCAAAAATTATGCTGCTGAAACCGCGTATTCTGCTCATGGATGAGCCGACAAAGGGGCTGGATAACCATTTTAAGCGGGAACTGGCTGAAATTCTCAAGCGGCTTCAGGAGCACGGCGTGACGATTGTGATGGTTTCACACGATGTGGAGTTTTGCGCGCAATACGCAGACACCTGTGGATTGTTTTTTGAGGGCAATATTGTGACAGCGAGCACGCCGCGAGCTTTTTTTTCAGGGAACAGCTTTTATACGACCTCGGCCAACCGTCTGTCACGGCATTTATTTGAAAATGCTATTACTGTTAAGGATGTGATCACATGCTGCCAAATGAATCTTCAGACCGATTTTTAGATGATTTTTTAAATGGAAGTAAAACGCAGGAAAAAATTGACGTTAAAAAAAGAGAAAACGCGGTGCCTGTCCGAAGCAGCCGTGAGCTATGGGTGCGGCCGGATGACGGCAGCCTGGTTGAAAAACCGAGAGACCGAAAACTCTCTAAGCGTACCTGGGCAGCACTTTTGATGATCTTTGTGCTCATTCCGCTCACGATTTTTATCGGTATCCGCATTGGAGACCGGAAGTATTTTTTTATAAGCCTGATGATCATGGTTTATTCGATGGTTCCTTTTCTAATGGTGTTTGAGGGGCGAAAGCCGCAGGCCAGGGAACTGATCATTCTGGCGGTTCTGGCAGCCATTGCGGTGGCGGGGCGTGCTGCGTTTTTTATGCTGCCTCAATTTAAGCCTGTCATTGCGGTTGTCATTGTAGCAGGAGTCTGTTTTGGCGCTGAGTCTGGCTTTCTGGTTGGGGCGATATCCATGCTTGCCTCAAATTTTTTAATAGGGCAGGGGCCGTGGACACCCTGGCAGATGTTTGCAACGGGTATTATTGGCTTTTTAGCAGGGCTGTTGTTTAAAAAAGGAAGATTAACGATGAAGAAAGGGCCGCTCTGCCTTTTTGGGTTTATGTCCACCTTTTTTATTTATGGCTTTTTAATGGATACAGCCAGTGTGTTCATGTATCAGACGGATGTTACCTGGAAATCTGCACTGCCCTTATATTTTTCGGGGGCGCCCTTTAACTTGATTTATGCCTGCTCGACAGTCATTTTCCTGTTTTTCGGAGCCAGACCTTTAATTGAAAAGCTGGAGCGGATCAAGGTAAAATACGGCTTGATTAAAGACTGATAAAAGAAGGGAAAGAGAGATGAAGGTTCCATATTATCTTAACAGGGAGAGCGCTGCGGGCTTATGTGCCAATGGCGTTTTAATGGTTCCTGAAGGCGTGATTCAAATTGAGGAGGATGCCTTTGCTGGAAATGAGGATATTAAAACCGTTGTTCTCCCGGACAGCGTGACGGTCATTGAGGATGGCGCTTTTATGAAGTGCGTTCATTTGGAAAGTATATTTTTCTCGAAAAATCTTATTGATCTAGGCTTTGAGACTTTCAGAGATTGTAATGCCTTAAAGTCCATTGATTTATCGGCATGTACGCGTATTACGAGCATAAACGACCATTGCTTTGAAGGGTGTACCGCGTTGGAGTCGGTGCTGCTGCCTCCTTTTTTAAAGGAGATTCGTGATTATGCCTTTGCAGGATGTACAGAGCTTCGGACTATCCCGCTGAGACCGGAGATCGAGGTGGAGAAAACCGGATTTGAAAACACTGGAATCAATAGTCAGTAAGATTAAAGAAGTAAAAAACACGCGAGGAAGGAAACAATATGGCAGAAAATACACATCAAGGGGAATATACCGCCCTCAGGCATCCCTCTAAGCCAAACAATCAAAAAAAGAAAGCTTACACGACACCCATTGCGAGACAGAATAAGGTTAAGCATCTCGTCATTGGAAATGAATACTATAGCATAGCGTCAAAAGCTTGTATGAATATTACAAAAATTCACCGTCTGGAACTTTCAGCTTCGGTGACATCTGTTGGAGAAGGGGCTTTTAGAGGCTGTACACAGCTGACTTCAGTCAATTTGCCATGTACCTTGCGGGATATTGGTGAAGCTGCTTTTATGGAATGCCGTAAGCTGCGTGAGATCAATCTTCCTAAAGGGCTAAAGATAATTCGGCCGAGGACTTTTAAGCTCTGCCGTGCTTTAAAAAAAATTGAACTTCCAGAAGCGCTGGAAACAATAGGGGAGAACGCCTTTATCGATTGCGATAATCTTCAGGAGGTGGCGATCCCACCAAAAATTGAGGAGATTACGTTTCGTGCCTTTTACGGCTGTAAACAGCTGCAGAGGGTAACCCTGCCGCCAGGACTAAAAATAATCGGAAGGGAAGCTTTTGTCGGCTGTGCCTTTAATACTTTGACACTGCCGGAAGGGCTGGTGACCATTGGCGACAGTGCTTTTTTAAAGTGTAAATTTCTTGAAAGCATTCAGATTCCGGAAAGCGTCAGAATAATTGAAAAATGGGCGTTTCACGGATGCCCGAGGCTTAAAAAAGTAGTACTTCTGCATGATCCTGAGGTTATGGGAGACTGGCTTTTTAACAGAGGCAATACGGTTGTGTACTGTAAAAGAAATTCAAAGGTGGCTGACTATTGCGAAGAATTTCAATATAAAACAGAATATGTTGATTGACGGGCTAGGAAGCAGAATCTATAGAGATAACAAAGGAGAAGTATTTTGACAGCTTTAAATCAGATTTTTGACCCATCCAGGCGTGATGTAAAAAGGCTTCATAAAACAGTGGAACGGATACTCGCGCTTGAAAGTGAGGTTGCGGTGCTTAGCGACCGTGCGCTAAAGGATAAAACAGCTGTGTTCCGGGACAGGCTTCGGAATGGAGAAACGCTGGATCATTTAATTGTGGAGGCCTTTGCAGTTGTCAGAGAGGCGGCTTACCGGTCTATTGGCCTTAAGCCCTTTCCTGTTCAGCTGGTCGGCGGTCTGGTACTGCATGAGGGAAATATCGCAGAGATGAAGACCGGTGAAGGAAAGACTCTGGTGGCCGCTTTGCCAACTTACCTCAACGCCTTGGAGGGAAAGGGCGTTTTTGTTGTGACGGTCAATGACTATCTGGCAAAGCGTGACCGGGAGCTTATGGGCAAAATTCATGAATTTTTAGGCTTGAAGGTCGGTCTTGTGGTCAGCGGACAATCTCCTGAGGAAAAGAAAGCAGCCTATGCGTCTGATGTGGTTTATGGCACAAATAATGAGTTTGGATTTGATTATTTGAGAGATAACATGGCTCTGAGCCTTGACGGCCAGGTTCAACGCAGTCTCCACTATGCTATTATCGACGAGGTGGACAGCGTATTGATCGACGAAGCGAGAACGCCTCTTATTATTGCGGGACCGGGCGGGCCTGAGAGTAAGCTCTACCGTCTGGCGAACCGCTTTGTTAAAATGTTGAAGGAAGAGGATTATGAAAAGGATGAAAAGCTGAAATCTGTACAGCTGACGGAAAAAGGAATTCGACGGGCAGAGATGTTTTTCAGCGTTGATAACATTGCGGATATTGTCAATATGGAGCTTTTTCACTGTATCAACAAAGCCCTTTACGCACATAAAATGATGCAGCTGGACAAGGACTATATTGTGGCTGACGGTGAAGTGGTGATTGTGGATGAATTTACAGGGCGTACCATGCCGGGACGCCGTTTTTCGGATGGACTGCATCAAGCCATTGAGGCGAAGGAAAATGTGCAGGTCAATGCAGAAACACAGACCATTGCCACGATCACGTTTCAGAATTATTTTCGTATGTTTGATAAACTGGCAGGAATGACAGGGACCGCTAAAACGGAGGAGGATGAATTTTCATCTATTTACAATTTAAACGTGGTTACGATCCCCACTAATAAGCCGATGATCCGGGTGGATCATGAGGATGCAATATACGCGACTGAAACGGCAAAATTCAAGGCAGTGACTGAGGATATAAGAAAGTGTTATGAGAAGGGACAGCCTGTCCTGATTGGCACAGTGTCTATTGAAAAATCAGAGGAGCTCAGTGGCTATCTTCACAGCGAGGGAATTGAACACACTGTGTTGAATGCCAAATATCATGAGCAAGAGGCTGAAATTATTTCAAAGGCCGGTCAGCTTGGTGCGGTAACGATCTCGACCAATATGGCCGGACGAGGTACGGACATTAGTTTGGGGGAAGGTGTCCAGGCTCTTGGCGGTTTGTATGTTATTGGAACCGAAAGACACGAGAGCAGGCGGATTGACAATCAGCTGAGAGGACGTTCCGGAAGGCAGGGTGATCCTGGAGAGTCCCGGTTTTATTTATCCCTTGAGGACCCGTTGCTGAGAATATTCGGGGATGAGCGGAGTAAAAAGCTGAGCCAGGTCATTGACCTTCAGGAGGGTGAGGTGATTACCAGCAAAATGCTGACAAAGGGAATTGAAAACGCCCAGAGAAAAATGGAGAGCAAGAATTTTGATGACCGAAAAAATGTTTTGAAATATGATAATGTGATGAACCGGCAGCGTGAGATTATTTATAAGCAACGTCAGCAGGTTCTGGATGGTGAAGATATACATGAACAGATCCTTTCTATGGGTCAGCGTATTTTTGAAGCTGTACTGGATATTTTTTTGAGTGATCCGATCACTGATAACTGGGATATCGAAGGTGTGAAGGATGCTCTTGAAAAAAACTTCTTCCCGGGGATTGATTTTGATTTTGTTAATGAACTTGAAAGACGGGAAATGCTGGAGGAAAAAATAGGACAGCTCTTTAGTGAACATCTGGAACAGCTTTCAGCTGTACTCGGAAGTGAAAAGCGAGACCAGATTGAACGTGAGATTCTTTTAAAGGTAGTTGATATGGCATGGATGGACCATATTGACAATATGGATCAGTCAAAGCAGGGGATTGGTTTAAGAGGCTATGGGCAAAACGATCCGGTAAAAGAGTACACTAAGGAAGGTTTTGCGATGTTTGACGAAATGGTTCAGGAGATTCAGGAAAATACTGTCAAGGCGCTGTTGCGCTATCAGGCGGATTCTCATTCTACAATGGTATAGCATTTACTCAAAACGGTATTTGAATGCGGCGGAGTCTTAGTAGAGATTAAAATCTTAATATTTTTGTTTTTTTAATATCAATATAGTGCACAAAAACATGAAGAAAGAAGATATGAATTGACAGCAAAGTTTGTTGTAGTGACTATTTTTTGAAACTCTAATTTTATTAGAGAAAAACACATAGCAATCAATCTATTTAATTTGTTCAATTAAAAGTAGAAAATATAGTGTTAATAAAGATAAGGTAATGATAAAAAGAGCTAAAAATGATTTTATTCATTTTTAGCTCTTTTTTCTTAAGAAATTGGCAGATAAACGATCAATTTTTGTAGTAATAGTGAAAGGGGAGATTGAGTGGATTTATTTTATAGTAAGGAAAGAGGAATATGAAAAATAAAGATACTAATGATAATGAAAAAAGAATACAGCATACATTTGATAGCTATTGTAAAAAGGTTTTAAAAAATGAAGCCATTAATATTTCAAATGAAAACAAAAGAAAACAAAATAATCTGGTTTTTTTTTCAGAACTAACTGAAAAAGAAAAATCGCAGTTATTTATTCAAGATGAATATTTAACAAATCAGTATTTATTTTGTGTTTTTGGAGATATGATTTATATAAATGCCGATAACATTAGTAAAGCTTTGTTTGAACTGCCTCCGTTTAAAAGAAACATTATCTTAGCTTCATATGTTTTAGATATGACCGACCAGGCGATAGCAGATGAAATGAATGTTTCTCGTAGCATTGTTCAATACCATCGAACAAAAGCATTGGGAATCTTGAAAGGAAAAATGGAAGAGGTAGTATATGAATAAATTTGAGAATAAGATTCCTGAGCGTATACTTCCTTTCAGCACGATTGAATCAGCCGTTAATGGAGATGCCAAAGCGGTCCATGATGTTTTATCTTTTTATGCAAGGTATATCAATAAGTTATCCTGCCATATGATTTATGATGAACAAGGAAATCAACATTACATGATTGATGAGGATATGCGTCGGCGTCTGGAAACAAAATTAATCATAAAAATACTAGCATTCCGAATAGATTAAGTGTTCAATCACCCCTTTCAACCAAGATTTATGTATGAAAAATAACACACAAAAAATTAAGAAATTGGCAAAACACTCTTTTAAATTTGTAATAATAGTGAAAGACGAAATAAGAAAGAAAAAGTCTTGAGGTTGGTCTTTGAAAATTGAATGAAGATTATCTGGGTAAACCCCTTGATCCGGCATGGAGCGACGCTAGAATGGGCGCTTGTCGATAAACCATGTCTATAAAAAAATCGTGGTAGATTTTTCGCAATGACGCTGGAGAAAGGGCAATGCGACGGTTACGTGCTGTACTTCTTGTGATAAGGAGTGGAGGAAGAGGGATTCGCTTTACTTTCGTGGTTTTCTCACCAAAAACCTTATTCAGATAATGCCCCGCCGGTGGTGCATGGCAAACCGGAATTACATAACAGTTAGTCTGCAATTATATCACTAATACAGGTTAACTTTATTAATCAGGAGAAATAGTGTGAATCACTTATCAGTTAATATGCAAGAACAAAGAGATATGAAAAAAATTATTCAAGCTATCCAAGATAATCAGAAAAAAATAAACTTAATTAGCAATAATAAAAATATGAATTTGATTAATAATAAAAATGAAAGCAACAGCATATTTTATGTAGATAAAGATCTGTTGTATTTAGAAGCAAATAGAATTAATCATAAATATGGAAAAGAAGTTTTAACGACTACAGATCTACAGGACTTTTTTGGAATAGCAAAAGAAAATGCAAGACGTTTAATTTACGAATCAATTTTACCTTCATTTTATTTCACACAGAAACGCAAGGGGATAACTCCTCTTAACTTAGTTATATGGTCGTTAACAGTTCCGACAACGCAGATTTTACAACCTTGTTCTTTTCAAGTAAAATGAAGGCAGATGGTTAGGAATCAGAGGTTTGTAAATGCTAAATAGTACTTTGAATTATAAACGTGCACCAAAGGGTGAGGGGTGCGTAAGGCAGAAAAAAAACGGTTCATGGGAAGCAACAATACAGATAGGAAAAAAGAGTGATGGTAAACCTTTAAGATTTTCTAAAACTGCGAAGGATAAAGAAGTAGCCATTCGGTTGAGAGATGAAGCCGTTTATCGATATTATGCTTCATTAAACAATGAAATTGTCAGACTTCAAAACCAGACTTTGCAATCTCAAAAACCAGAATCTCACCTAAAGTTTATTGACGTTATGATTGATTTTATGAACGATTGTAAAAGAGGGTATGTTACTGATAGTACCTTGGGTACTTATCAGATAAGATTTGTAAGTCTAAAAAAATTTTTTAAGGATTATACACTGGACGAAATTACGACTTCTTTAGTTGAACAATATCTAAAAAAACGAGTGCATGGTTTTGGGAACTCAAAAGATGGAATTTGTGTAAATTCAGCTAAAAATGAATTATATCAGATTAATGAAACAATGGAATATGCTGTTGACCGTGGCTACATTGAGAACAATCCCTTACAAGGAAAAAGAAAGCCGCGTATTCCGATTAACAATAAACTAATAAAAAAGATCGAGGCAATACCAATTGAGGATTGTCAAAAATTGATGGCATTAACACAAAACGATTTGGAGCTTCATACAGTCATCGTTTCCCTGTTGTTTACAGGTTTAAGAATTAGTGAGCTTCTCGGTGTTTCAGTAGATGATATTAATTTGAAAAATAACAGTATCAAAATTTATAAAGCCTACTCACTCAGCCCTGAAATTCCTGAAGATTTTAGTAAGTTTGAGCCAAAGTATTCGATCAATCCACCTAAAACTCCCACTTCAAACCGTATCGTTTATGCACCGAGATTTGTTTTGGACCGACTTTTGCAGTTACATGATTTTAATCAAAAACGGCGAAAAGAAAAAACTAAGAAACTAAATACGGAAAAGTATATTTTTGTGTCTGTCCACGGTAAAATTCAAACGCCACGAAATATTACAGATCAGTTAAAACTTTTTTCAAAGAAAAAAGGCATTCCATATTATTCGCCACATAAGTATCGTCATACTTTTACAACTATGATGATTCGTACAAATAAGATTGATGCCAAAACAGCGGCTCAAATACTCGGGCATACGGATGTGAAATTAATCTATAATACCTATTTAAGCGTCTTTGAAGAGGATAAACAAAAGGTGCCTCAAATGGTTAGTGAATATTTTGTTAAAAGCTCTAGCAATAATTTAAAACAGCTTGAGGAAATGGTCATAAACGGAAAATAAACGGATTTCCGTTTATGAGAAGAAATGAAAGCCTGAAAGTCCCTGTTTAAGCGCATTGGTAAAAAAAACACATAATACGCTTACATTTTATCTTTAATCGCTATGGGGTTTATGCTACACTTAGCTTATAAATTTGTTTAGTGAGGAGATGCTTAATATGTTAGGAAAGAAGCCGATTTTAAAATTTGTCAAGGTACAGGGTGAGGATGCGCCAACCGAATTTCTGGAAATGGAGCTTACTGAGTTCACCTGGCCTAAAGGCGGTGTCGGCATTTGTCCGGTATGTGGCGCTAAAGTAAATGGCAATGGAAAAGACTGGGTTTGTGAAAACGAAGAATGCGGTCTGCATTTAAACGGTCCTATTTTTTAGCAGGTAAAAGAATGCCTCTCGGGGCATTTTTTTAATGTCCGATAAAGTAAAAACCCCTGGTACAATACCAGAGGCCTTTGGGAAATGTGTGAAAATGAGAATTATATTATATAATATAGCACGTTTTACGAAAAATGTAAAGGGCTCTTGGATAAAAAATAACATATTTTTTATTAAGTATAACATTAATATAATAAGGTTTGTTCTACATGGGTAATGGGTATTGAATGTAAACTTTATTTTGAAGCTTAAACAAAAGATAAATTATTAATCTGTCCGAAGTGTTAATTTACAAAAGAGCTCAAATAGATTATAATGTTACAAGATACAATGAATGAGGTGTGACATGGGAATAGAAGACTATAATATATCAGAAGAAAATATGCCGGTGCACGTTGCCATTATTATGGACGGCAATGGGCGTTGGGCCAAACAGCGCAGAAAACCAAGGCTGTTTGGCCATAATGCCGGGATGAAGGCATTGCATAATACGGTGCACCTGGCCTCTGATATGGGAATAAAAATACTGACAGTGTACGCTTTTTCTACAGAAAACTGGAAGCGCAGTCAGGAAGAGGTCGACGGGCTAATGCGGATCGCTGTCGAATATTTTATGAAGGAAATCGCAGAGCTGCACCGCAACCATGTGAAGGTTCGGATCATCGGTGAAAAGAGCCGTCTGCCGAAGGATGTTCAGAAATCAGCGGCTAACGCGGAGTCTCTGACAAAGGACAATGACGGTTTGATTTTAAACGTCGCTTTAAATTATGGCGGACGGGATGAAATTGTGCACGCGGTCAGGGAAATTATGGCGGAAGGGACAGCGCCGGAGGATGTGACTGAGGAGATGATCTCAGCCCACTTGTATACAAGAGATCTGCCGGACCCGGATATTATGATCCGGACCGGCGGAGAAAGCCGTCTCAGCAATTTTCTGCTCTGGCAGAACGCTTACACGGAGTTTTTCTTTGATGATATCTGGTGGCCGGATTTTGACGACGACGCCTTTTATAAGCTGATAGAGGCTTATCAGCAGAGAAACAGACGCTTCGGCACGGCTTAGGCGGGAGGTTGAGATGCAAAAGAGAGTATTGACGGCAGTTGTTGGATTGCCTGTTCTTTTCGGTTTGCTCTATCTGGGTGGTTACTTTCTCTTTGTGGCCTGTCTCGTGCTTTCTGGAGTTGCTTTGATTGAATTTTCAGGCGCCTTTAACCGGCAGCTTGAGAACAAGATCAGCCTGCCCTTTGTTGAGATTTTGAGTGTGATTATTCTGGTATCCATGAAGCTGGACTACTATTCGCTGGTGCCGACGCTCATGGTCGTCATGATCATTGTATTCTGTTTTGAAATATTAAATGGAAAAACAGATATTTACCGCGGGATTATAACGTTTTTTGGATTGATTTACATTCCAGTGCTGTTTGGTTATCTGATGATGTTTGAAAATATTAAGCTGGGCATCTACTATATGTGGATGGTTTTTGTCATTGCGTTTTCGACCGATACGGCGGCCTATTTTGTCGGGCGCGCCATCGGTAAAACAAAGCTGGCGCCGGAGATAAGCCCTAAAAAGACCATTGCCGGAGCCGTTGGCGGTTTGATTACCTCGGCTGTCTGCATGGTGCTTTACGGCGTCATCATGAAATTTGGCTTTCAGATGGATCTGCCGGTTTATTTATATGCGGCGGTCGGCTTTGTGGGCTCCATTGCGGGCCAGTGCGGCGATTTGACAGCCTCCATGATTAAACGTAAGATGGGCATTAAGGATTTTGGAAAGATACTGCCTGGACACGGCGGCATTTTAGACCGCTTTGACAGCATTCTTTTTATCATTCCCCTTGTTTATATTTTCGCAACCTACACCGCTGGACTTGCGTGAGGTATTAAAATTATGACTATATTAACAAATGTGTTGATGGTTCTGCTGACACTGCTTATTTTATCCATACTGGTAGTGGTTCACGAATGGGGCCATTTTATCGCCGCCAGAAAGGTTGGCGTTTTCGTCGAGGAATTTTCCATTGGCATGGGTCCGCTGGTTTATTCAAAGCAGGGAAAGGAAACCCAGTTTTCGATTCGGGCGCTGCCGCTGGGCGGCTTCTGCAAAATGCGAGGAGAGGGCGATACTGGTGAGTCGGATGAGGACACAGCGGCAGAGGACGCTGAGGTTCGGGAACCGATCGACCCGGATGATCCCAGAAGCTTCTCCAACAAGACAAAGGGACAGCGCTTTATCATTTTAGTGGCTGGCGCGGCCATGAACATCGTGTTCGCCTTTGTGCTGCTGGTGCTGATTTATCTGTTTAAAGGAGCCAATATTTTACAGGCCTTAGGCCTTGGCCTGGAAACTACAGGCAAATTTGGGATCACCATCTACCAGAGCCTCTATATGCTGGTGACCGGACAGGTGGGGATGAACGATGTGGCAGGCCCTATCGGTATGGTCAGCATGGTGCACGACTTTTTCCAGTATGGAATCATTGCGCTGATGTCTTTTACGGCTTTAATTTCAGTCAATTTGGGCGTTATCAATTTACTGCCGCTTCCGGCGCTTGACGGTGGACAGATTATGATTATCATTATCGAAAAGCTGGTTGGACGGGATCTTGATCCTAAAAAAGCAAACATGATCAATTACATCGGTTTTATGGCCCTGATGCTTTTGGCTGTGGTCATTGCGGTGAATGACGTGATGCGGATAATCGGCTGAGGATTCAGTTGGATATCGTTGTTTGCTGAGAGGAAAAGATTTAGAGAGCAGCTCTTGTAGTTGAAAATGGAAAGTGGAAAGTTTTGGTGCAAATGCGCGCTGCACATTTGATTAGATAGCGGCCTGTGCCGCTGTTTAACTCGTTTTTTCGTCAGAAAAAGGGTTCAAAAACGATCCACTATCAACGCTCAATTATCAACTAAAATCAAGGATACGTTTTGCCCCAATGAAGCAGCAGTGAATTGGGGCTTTTAATTTTGAAAATATTAATAAGTAAGGTGAAAAATATGGAAATACGACGTCATAAAACCAGAGAGGTACCCATCGGAGACCGTATGATCGGGGGAGATCATCCCATACTGATCCAGTCCATGACCAATACAGACACGAGAGATGTTCAGGCGACGGTGCGCCAGATAAAGGATCTGGAGGCTGCCGGCTGCGACATCGTGCGGGTGGCTGTGCCGGATCTGGAGGCAGCCAGAGCCATCGCAGACATAAAAAAACAGATATCCATTCCACTGGTGGCAGATATCCATTTTAATTATGAGCTGGCGCTGGAGGCCATTAAGGGAGGCGTGGACAAGCTCCGGATTAACCCTGGGAATATCGGGGATAAGGAGAAGGTGCGTCTGGTGGTGGAAGCGGCCAAAGCGGCCAATATTTCTATCCGTATCGGGGTGAACGCGGGCTCTTTGGAAAAGGAGCTGCTTGAAAAGTACGGGCACCCCACACCGGAAGCCATGGTGGAAAGCGCTGAAAAACATATCGCTTATCTCGAGGAGCTGGATTTTAACAACATTGTCGTATCCATGAAGGCGTCGGATGTGCGTTTTACCATTGACGCTTACACACTTTTTTCTGAGAAATACGATTATCCAGTGCATCTGGGCATTACGGAGGCCGGCGTCCTGCGGACATCGGCGGTTAAATCGGGCATTGGCATTGGCTATATGCTGTTAAATGGTATCGGGGATACGATCCGGGTATCCATCACGGGCAATCCGGTGGATGAAATCTATGTGGCCAGGGATATTTTAAAGTCCATTGGCATGTACCAGAGCGGAGAAGGCATGGTGGAGGTTGTCTCATGTCCGACCTGCGGACGCACAGAGATTGACCTGATCGGCATCGCGGAGGAAATGAACCGCCGGCTTGTGCATGTGAAAAAGGACTTGAAGGTCGCGGTGATGGGCTGCGTGGTCAATGGCCCGGGAGAGGGAAAGGAAGCGGATATCGGCATTGCCGGTGGAAAAGGAAAAGGGGTTCTTTTTAAAAAAGGGGAAATTTTTAAAACAGTGGCAGAGGACGAAATCATCGATGCCCTGATGGAAGAAATCAAAAGAATGTAGGTGGACGCCTTGAATCCGATTATACACAAACAAAATGATTTGGAAGAACTCATTAAAAAATATGGGCTTAAGCCCCAGCGTGTCGAGGTGAATTCTGCGAGCCAGGAGCTGGTTTTTACCTTTAAAACCCGAATTCCTGAATGTGACAGCATCTCAGTCCAGAGAGAGCTCGTGGATATTTTTGATTATACCAAGAGTCTGAGCGTTATTATCTCGCCAGAGGATGAGGGAAATAAAGAAACCGGGACGAAGCAGTCAGTCCACAAGCTTATGGAAAATGTGGATTATGACGCGCTGGCCAAAAAGAAAGAGGATGCGCTCAATAAGCGCTTAAAAGTTATAAAGGATACCCCGCCGGCCAAGGCAGGTAGCGGCGCGTCCGGTAAAAAGGACGGCAAAGAGGAGGAAGCCCGAGTGCTGGGCGTTGGCGAAGTGGTTATGGGGGACAGAATCAAGCGTCCGGCCCAGTCCATGGGAGAAATTGACTTTAGTACCGGCGCGGTGCTTGACAGCACCAACATCGTGGTCAGCGGCCGGGTCTTTGGCATTGATTCCAGGGAAATTACTGATAAAACGACCCTTTTTACCTTTAACATTACCGATGAACACGGCAGTGTCTCCTGTAAGATTTTCGCCCGGAAGAAGAATGTGGGCATGATCAAGGAAAATCTGAAAAAGGACCGCTGGTTTAAGGTTGAGGGCAATATCAATTATGATGAGTACTCCCACGAAAAGGTGCTGACACCTAAAAATATGGAGGTGGCCGCAGCGCCGGTAAGGCGTGACAACGCAGAGGAAAAACGTGTCGAGCTTCACCTTCACAGCCAGTACAGCTCCATGGACGCGGTGAGCAAGGTGGCTAAAATTATGAAGCAGGCCAATGATTTTGGTCATGACGCCATCGGTATCACTGACCACGGCGTGCTTCAGGCTTACCCTGAAATGATGTCCCTGAGCAAAAAATACGGCATCAAGGTGCTGTACGGCGTCGAGGGCTATCTGGTGGACGATGACCAGTATATTGTAACCGGGGAACAGAACGAAAGCTTTGAAGGCGAATTTGTTTTCTTCGACCTTGAGACCACTGGCCTGATCCCAGGCAAGGACAATATCATCGAGATCGCAGCGGTCAAGATTAAAAACAAGCATATCGTGGATACCTTCTCCAAGATCGTCAACCCACACCGCCCCATTCCGCCGTTTATCACCAACCTTACTGGGATTACCAACCAGATGGTAGAAGCCGGAGAGGAAGAAGAGGTGGCGGTCAGGGCCTTTCATGAATTTTGCGGCGATCTCATTCTGGTGGCTCACAACGCAAAATTTGATATGGGCTTTATGGAGATTGCGCTTAATGCGCACCATCTGGAGAACAATATCACCTATATTGACACACTCGCCATGTCCAGGACGCTGATTCCAACCATCAACAAGCATAACCTCAAAAAGCTGGCGAGTTATTTTAAGGTAGATATGGGACACCACCACCGTGCTCTGGACGACTCGGTGTGCTCGGCGAAGATTTTCGTCAAGCTCATGGAGCTGGCCCAGAAACAGGATGTGGATGAGGTGGCCGGGCTCAACGGCCTGATGGACGTAGAGCAGATCATAAAATCCGGCGATACCTACCATATTATTATTTACGCCAAAAATCAGGCGGGGCTGAAGGACCTGTACAAGCTGGTTTCCGAGGCGCACATCAATTATTTTTACAGAAGGCCCAGGATACCGAAATCCCTGCTGGCAGCCCACCGGGAAAATCTGATCATCGGCAGCGCATGTGAGGCCGGGGAGCTCTACAAGGCAGTGCTGAAGAATGTGCCCAAGAACCGTCTGGATGAAATCGCTGATTTTTATGATTATTTTGAGGTACAGCCTCTGGGAAATAATGAATATCTCCTTCGGAATGAGACCGTGCACTCCATGGAAGAGCTGGCTGATGTTAACAGGCGAATCATTGAGCTTGGGCGGGAAAAGGGCAAGCTGGTGGTCGCCACCGGGGACGTCCATTTTGTGGACCCCAGCGACGCTTATTTCAGAGAGATTCTGCAGGCCGGACAGGGCTACAAGGATTCCCATGAGCAGCCGCCGCTCTACTACCGCTCGACCCAGGAAATGCTGGATGAATTCACCTATGTGGACCCGCAGACCGCCTATGAGCTGGTGGTTACCAATCCGCGCAGGGTGGCGGAACTGTTTGACGACGTGAAGCCCATACCTGACGGCACCTTCCCGCCCATCATTGAGGGCTCGGATGATGAGATCCGGGATATGGTTTATAAAAAGGCCCATGAGATGTACGGTGACCCGCTGCCAGACATTGTGGAGCAGCGCGTGAAGCGCGAGCTGGACTCCATTATCGGCAACGGCTACTCGGTCCTGTACCTGATCGCCCAGAAGCTGGTGCACCATTCCCTGGAGGATGGCTATCTGGTTGGTTCCAGAGGGTCGGTCGGATCGTCGCTGGTTGCCATGTTGTGTGGGATCACAGAGGTTAACTCACTGGCGCCTCACTATGTCTGCCCGAACTGCAAGCATTATGAGTTCTTTGACAGCACAAAGGTAGGGGTGGGGCCTGACCTTCCCAACGCCGATTGCCCGGAATGTGGCCATCCCATGAATAAGGACGGCTTTGATATTCCCTTTGAAACCTTCCTTGGATTTGAGGGCGACAAGGAGCCGGATATTGACCTTAACTTCTCAGGCGAAAACCAGCCAGAGGCGCACCATTACACAGAGGTGCTCTTTGGCGAGGGCAAGGTCTACCGCGCCGGAACCATTGCAACACTGGCGGATAAGACAGCCTTTGGCTATGTGAAAAATTTCTTTGATGAAAATGGTGTCACCGCGCCGCGAGCAGAGATGGAACGTGTGATTGAGGGCTGCGCCGGCGTTAAGCGTACCACAGGCCAGCACCCCGGCGGGGTTATGGTTGTGCCAAAGGATAAGGATATCTATGACTTTACGCCGATCCAGTACCCGGCTGATGACCGGGAATGCGGCACCATGACGACCCATTTCGATTACCACTCCATTTCCGGGCGTCTCCTGAAGCTCGATATTCTGGGCCATGATGACCCGACCATGCTCCGCATGCTCAAGGATATCACAGGCCTCGACCCGCAGGAGATTCCGCTGGACGACGAAAAGGTCATCAGCCTGTTCACAGGAACCAGCGCCCTGGACCTGAAGGAAGATGATTTTGACATTCCTCTTGGAACCTGCGGGATTCCAGAGTTTGGGACCAACTTTGTCCGCCAGATGGTGCTGGACACCAAGCCCACGGCCTTTTCGGACCTGATCCGTATTTCCGGCTTATCCCACGGGACAGACGTCTGGACCAACAACGCTCAGGACCTTGTGCGTTCTGGAACCGCGACCATCAAGGATGTTATCTGTACCCGTGACGATATTATGCTTGGCCTCATCTCAATGGGACTGGCGCCCAAGGAGTCCTTCAGTATTATGGAGCATGTCCGTAAGGGGAAGGGCCTGACAGATGAAGAGGAAGCCTATATGAAGGAAAACAATGTGCCGGCCTGGTACATTGATTCCTGTAAAAAGATCAAGTACATGTTCCCTAAAGCCCACGCGGCAGCTTATGTTATGATGGCCTTCCGTATCGCTTACTACAAGGTTTACTATCCACTGGCCTACTACGCGACCTACTTCAGTATCCGGGCCAAGGAATTTAATCTGGAAAAGATGACCAACGGTAAGGAGACGGTCAAAAAAACATTGGCGGAAATCCGCGCCCAGGGCAACAAGGCCAGCAATAAGGACCAGCAGCTTCTGACCTCGCTGGAGCTGGCGCTTGAAATGTACTGCCGTGGCTTTGGCTTTAAAAATGTGGATGTCTACGAGTCCCACTACAGCGAGTTTAAAATCGTTGGCAACGAGCTGCTGCCACCGCTTAACGCCATTGACGGACTGGGGGACAAGGCGGCAATGCAGATTTACGAGGAAGCTCAGAAACGGCCCTTTATCTCCAAAGAGGATCTGCAGACCCGCGCCAAGGTCAATAAATCCAACATCGAAAAGCTCGAGCAGTTCGGCTGCCTGAACAGTCTGCCGGACTCCAACCAGATGAGCTTTATGAGTATGTTTTAAGGGCGGGGCTGTTTTGACAGAAGAAAAAGGCGATTGTATGATGCGGAGATAAAGGTTGGGCAATATGAATGGAGAATTGACAATGGGTAATGGAAAATTTTGGTACGCTTTCGCGGTTAGCTCAAGCGATTAAGCTGGCGGCCTGCGGCCGCATCTCATCAAAATGCAACGGCATTTTGTTCCTGTAATTCTCCATTTTCAATTTTCCATTCTCAATTCAAAGGCCTCTTTTTAACGCTTTATCGCTTGCTTTTAAGGTTTGTCTGCACTCTGAACACGAGTATCCATCGTGTTCTTTTTTTTGTGAATGTCAAGAAAAATTGTCCAAAAAGTTAAAAATTTAAGACAAA
>NZ_QUDF01000021.1:0-51558 GCF_003477535.1 Eubacterium sp. AM05-23 | reverse complement strand
GGGTTTGGGGACGGAGTCACCAACAAGAGACTGTGTTTTGACACAGTCTGGGGCAAAACCCCTAAAAATCCTCTAAACAACTCTTTATCCGAATACTTGCGTACTTCTTTCCCTTCAAGAAAAACTCTGCCGCGATAAGGGCGGTTGATGCCGGAAATCAACGACAACGTCGTTGTCTTTCCCGTACCATTGCCCCCAACCAGTGCGTAAAACTCACCCTTTTTAACCTGCATGGACAAATCACGCACTACATCCGGGAGGTTCCGTTCATACCGGAACCAGACATCCTTTAACTCGATGACGTTTTCCTCATTTTTGTAATAGTCAACTTCCAGCGGAATGGTCGGTTCGGTGATCGTCTTATCCTCCGCCAGCTCAGAAAGCCACTGCCGTCCTTCCCGCACCGTTAAAGGGCAGGGCAGATCCGTATCGACCCCTGCATAAATCTGCATGGGCGCCGGCATAGATAAAAACATATCGTGCTTCATACCCCGCAACTCTCTGCCGATCGCCCGCGGCGTCCCGTGGGCAATAATCTTTCCTTCATCCATAACAACCACTTTATCTGCCGCGGGAAAAATATCCTCCAGACGGTGCTCTGTCATGATGACAGTTGTTCCCAGATCCCGGTTGATTTTTCTGACAGTTTCTAAAAAATCGGATGCAGCAATCGGATCCAGCTGTGAGGTTGGTTCATCCAGTATCAAAACCGATGGATGCATGGCCATGATGGATGCCAGATTCAGCAGCTGTTTCTGTCCGCCGGACAGCTCATTGACATTGCGCCTGAACCACGCCTGTATACCAAAGTAAGACGCCATCTCAGCCACCCTCAGCCGAATAGTCGGCGTATCGTAGCCCAGGCTTTCTAAACCAAAGGCCAGCTCATGCCAAACCTTATCTGTGACAATCTGGTTGTCTGGGTTCTGGAGCACAAAGCCAATTTCCGAGCTCTGTGTCCGCAAATCCACCTCCTCAAGCGTCTGCCCATGAAAAATAATTTCACCGGATAGCACCCCGTGAGGCTTTAGCACACTTTTCAAATGTCTGAGCAATGTGCTTTTTCCGCAGCCGCTTTTGCCGCATAATACCACAAACTCGCCGTCGTTCACCTCCATATTAATGTGATTCAGAGCCGGATATTCCATTTCCGGATATGTAAAAGTCAAATCTCTGATCTCAAGCGTCGCCATTTCAATTCCTCCAAACCATCAATCATAACCGGCAAAAAACATAAAGCCGCGTAAACAAAATACGTCAAAAAACTGCCCGCTGTCATCGGCATAAGCCCATTCATTTTTATTCTGGGATTGTATAAAGCATATGTGTAGCCATTGACTGCACCAATAATAAATCCAATCAGCAGCACCGCCATAATACTCATAACCACCGCGTCACGCCGGTCAAAACGGTACAGCGAAAAAGCTGTCCGGCCTCGCAGGCCATAGCCGCGGGCCTTCATGCTGTCCGCGGTCTCAATGGCGTTCTCCAGCGCCCAGGTAATCATGATCGACAAAATAGTAATACCGTGCTTTGCCCGTTGAAAAATATTACCATTGCTCAAATCACGCCCAACACATTTCTGTCCATTGCTGATAACCTTAATCTGCGCGATAAACTTTGGCACAAACCGCAGTACCATGGAAAAGATCAGCGACAACCCCGGTATGATCCGGCCGAACAGATAAATAAACTTGTCCGATGTCATGATCTTTGTATAGCACGAAAACCAGACAATAATCGAAACCAGCGTCACTGCCATCACTACGCCATAGACCATTGATTCCAATGTCATCGGATTTCCATTTCTTAAATAAAATAAAATTGTCACTCCATAGTGGTTAAACATCGGGTTAATGAGCATGGTGATCAACATAACCGGTAGGCTGAAAATCAGATTCATCTTGACTGATTTCCGCCATCCCAGCAGCACAAAAGAATATACGACTGCCGCAGCAAGCGAAATGCCAAGAATTACTGGATGATTCACAAACATGCCAATAACCAGTACGATCACAAAAAACGCGAAATTAACAATGGGGTGATAAGTTGAAAAAGTATCCTCCATCTCTGTCTCCTCCTAAATTATCTGCCAAAACATGGCATCAACCGTAAGCCAAACCCTTTAGAAAAACCGGTCTGGCCTACGGCTGCTGCTTTTATTTCTTTCCCTGCGTCACATCCTTTGCTTTGTTATCCGTGTGTGTAATAATATAGAACTAATATATTTCAAAGGGAGATCCCAATTGAAAACGTACGGGGGAGAATTGCCGGATCCCAAGTACCGGCATCAGCTTGCGCCTCCCCCTTCTAGCATAAATAAAGAAAGATTACCAGGCACTTGCCCGTTATTCAAGTGCCTTTTCAATAAAGCTTTCCAGAGGCTCCATTGAAAAAGCCCTTACAAACAAAACAAAAAGCCTTCCACATTCTTATGTGAAAGGCTAAATAGTATTTATTTAAATCGTATTCAATTATGATTTTTTGCGCACTTGTCCAATCCGCTTCCACATGTAACGTTTGATTGGCCGTACCAAGGTTCCGAATTTTCTGACTTGTCACCCGAAGGCTGTACAGTTGCAGTGGAGCAGTTGAGCTTTGCACTCATTCCTCTTTCCCAAGGTCGTCATATTATTAACTTGTATAGACATAACTTATCTATATGATACCTAAAGACTTCCTTAATGTCAACCCACTTCTCTCCGATTGTTATTATTTTTTGTATTGGGCGGGTTTGCTGAAAAAATCTACATTGTTTTTCCCACACTGCGCTGTAAAATAATCAATGCATCATAAGACGTAATTTGGCCGTCATGATCCATATCCGCATTGGATACGCGTTCCTCCGGTATGACATTTTTTCCAACCGAATACTGCAAAGCCAGCAGCGCATCATATGAGGTGATCTGACCGTCACCGTCCACATCTCCTAAAATTTCCGGAGATGCCTCGGTATTTAATGCCCACAGATAACCAGAGTCATTTTTATAATAAAGGGTTCCCTCCTGGTCACTGACCAGACTGGCTGTACAATACTGCGGGTTGGACGGAACGTATAAATCTCTGACGTCTGGTTCTTTATTGCCCGCAAAATCCTTAATCACCTTTACCGTACCCACAGAATTGTTCAGCGCGACATAAAGATAAACCGTCTGATTGTTTTCTGCCGTGGCATAAGCTGTGGTTAAAAGCGGCGAGGACTGGGATGGACCGTCAATATCCACAGCATAAATCAGGTTCATGGTCTTGGCGTCAAAAACATTTAACCCCCCGCGGCTGCTGATATTGCCAGCCATAACGTAGACACGTCCATTATAAACCACCGGCGTCGAGGTGACCAGGCCATTGACGTCGCCCGAGAGCACACTGCCTTTGTTAAAGCTGCCGTCCCCATTCACCGTCATGGCGTACACCTTCTGCGCGTCCTTCGCGGTAAAATAGAGCGTACCCCGAGCGGTGTCGTAGGCGACGCTGCCGCGGATATTGCTTTCTGCCTGATAGCTGTCGATCTGCTCGCCAGTCAGCTTGTTGCGCGCTTGGACAAGACCCTTTTCGTTCCCATAGACAACCGCCTGACCCACGATGGTCGCGCCAGCCCAGTAGCAGGCCGAGTCCTCATCCACCCAGGTATATTCCTGAATTTCATCGCTGCTCTCGGTATCGGTATCCGCAGAGCTGACACAGAAAAAACTGCCTTTTGTGCCGTTGCCGTTGCTGGTGCCCACATAAACATTCCCATTATCATAAATCACAGGGCAAAGAGGCTGTTGGCCGTCCCCCTTTGTACGCCACAGCGGCTTCAGCGTTTCTGCGTCAAAAGCCTGCAGAATGCCACTGTTAAGCGGCACAAAGATCTTGCCGTCTCCATAGGCCGCGTAGCTGAAATAGCCGGTATTGATAGCCATCTCCTGCTCCGCCAGTACCTTTCCCGTGTTCCGGTCCACCCGTCTCAACATTTTGCCGCCCGCGATATAAAGGTCATCTCCAACAATGATCGGCGAGCCCACGCCCAGCCCATCCGTTTTCCACTTTTCCATGACCGCCGCATCACCCGTCGGCAGCTTTGTGTCCACAATCGCCATATTGGTACTGTCTTTTCGGAAGGCCGACCAGTAGCTGGCATCGCTGACGACCTCTGTGGCGCCCGTCACCGTGTCTGCCTTGGGCAGCGGCGCCGCCCCCACGTTTCCGGAAAAGACAAACGCCCCTGCCAGAAAAACCACCGCCAGCTTAGACGCGAACTTAAATCTGCTTTTCATTTATTTCTCCTCCATTTTTGATTACTAAATGATTCCGTCCTTTTAAAGCAGCGCATACAAAAAGACCTTCCGGCCAACGCCGAAAAGGTCTAAAAAAGCAAAAAAATCCCGATTCATGCGCTCGCCCAGCTCCGCAGCAGCGTACTCTCTCAGGATTCTGACTAACCGGTAAATACCGGATCACAGCAACGGTTTTGTTGGGGATTCACACCCCATTTCCCTCATCATTTAATTTAAGCCTAATTATAGCTTAATCTGCATGATTAATCAAGTTAAAATTCACGTCTTCCTCTCTTCTTTTAACGCCATATCTCACAGTGGTCAAACTGCTGGTCCGGGTACTCGATGACCCCAAGGCCCAGCTCTCTGGCCGCAGCCGCCACCTCGTCGTAGGGCGCCCCCGGGCAGTACAGATCCGCCGCGCGGCCGCTCAGGTGCCAGGAGTTCTCAATGCCGCCCACCTCCGCGTTGCGCGTCTTGCACCGCACACCCGAGGTGATGATGATGGGCCGGTCGAAATAACACCGAAGCTGATCCACTTTTTCCAAAAGTTCCGGGTCCATCTGAGCCGGCCACCCGTCACAGTAGCCCGCGCAGTCACAGGCATATTCCTCCATTAAAAAATGTGCCGACGCCCAAGGCCCGGAAGTGAGGATGGGATCCTCCGGCAGCGGATGGTCGATCACCGTCCCGTCCCCAGGCGGCTCCCGCGTCTCCGACTCCGATAGCAAAGGCTCTGGCGACGCGTCCGGTACCGCCTCCGGCGAAAGCCTGAAGCTGGTCAGAAAAACTCAGGAGATTAGAATGAGGATTGCTACGATTAAACTTCGACTGATACGTTGGTAAAAATTTTTCAATTGGTGCTCCTTTCTTGAACGAGTTGATAGTTGACAATTGATAGTGGATAGCAGGTGATGATTTTGTCGTTCAGATTGACTTCAAAAATATGGATTTTTTCTAACAAATCCATCATCTCTTTGGTAACGCGGATCCGGTAATCTGGAAAAAGCGCTTCGGCATCCCGGATGATTGCTTCTGTTTCGAACCCACCTAGGTCCAGTATGAGGTAAAGCTTTTTTCCATATCCTGATAACACAGGCTGTAAGGCTTTCTGTATTCTTGTCCGCAATGGGGACAAATATTGTTAATCACTCTTGTTTTTGTCATTTTTTCCTCTTTTTAACTTTTTTATTTTTAATAAAAAAAGCTTCTATCCAAAATCGCATGTTTATAACGACTTTGGACAGAAGCTCTTGTTATGCTAAAGTGCTTTGTTTGCTCATCGGTCCTTTTTGGCAAGGTGCCGACGTTTCATTCTGAAGATCAGTGATCCGACTTAGATTTCGCCTTACGGTTGCGCATCAGTTTAAGTTTTTCACTCAATTTCCCTTTGAAAACAATTTCTTGTTCTCAGTTAACGCTTAAATGGCTAACGCTCTCCAGAAACATTCTATTTTTTCTGACCTTTTTACTCTCAATTACTATTCGAGCATTTATACCTTTAAAAATCAAGGTATGAGGGGCGTTTTTTTACAGTATTAATTTTTTATTTGACCCTACTGCCCTGAAATTTTTTTGACAAAGCGCAGAGACTCCTCTTCCTCGGGCTGGGCGCTTGTCTGTAGCTGGTATTTATCGATAAGATCCAGAATGACCCATTCTTCTGTCTGCAGCAATTTTTCTGCCCTTGTACTGTCCTGGGGCTGTTCTGCCGGGTTCATGTGCAGCAGGAAGGGATAACGCCCTTTTGAATCTGCGGCGCATATGACGCTATAGGTACCTTCCAATGTTTGATAGGCTTTGAAAATGGGTTCCTCTGCCCGTTCCGCTTCCTCATAAACCGCGTAATGAAACTCGAAACGTCCGTTTTCTCTGAAAATAAGGGTTTCCAAGTAGGCATCGTCACTGATCCACATGCCCTGCAGCAGTTCGCGGGTTGGATCGGCAGTTTCGGCAGTATTCTGAGGTGTGACCGTGGGCTTGGATTTTGCTGCCTTTGTTCTGGTTTGGCTGCTGTACCAAAACAGGCCGCCAAACACGAGGGCCGCAAATACCAGCAGCAGAATGCCCCACAGAATAATTTTCTTCATTTCCTCTCATTTGCTCTTTCTATAATGTTTATTTATTCTTCCGGGTTTATTTTATCATAATCTACAAAATGCCGCAACGCTTTTGTAAACGGTGCACCCGAACAAAAAAGCGACGCCAGATTGTCAAAGAACCCTGATTAAAAAGAAAAATCAGGGTTCTTTTTATATAAACAAACGAAAAAGAAAAAAGAACAAAAAGCTTTTGCCTTCCAAAGGGCCAGCTTTTTGAGATTCATGGCAGCAACTTTAAGCCTGACCCAGTTGGTGACTGCCTTCAGACCTCTGTAAAGCGTATAACGCATCGCGTGTTTTTCCTTGGCATCGGCAAAAACCCGAGGGGTGGTTTGACTCCGAAGCGCATAGCTCGTCTTTCCAAGCGGGGAATGCCGGACATCCTCAGCTCTTTCAAGGTAATCTTCCCAGATATGCCGGTTAACTGTCTTTTCAAAGGTTTTGCTTTCCGTACACCGCCTGCGTTTTTCGTCCGGACACTGTTCACAGTTGAAGGGAATGCTTTTGTAGATTTGATAACCCTGCCGATTGGTGGTGCTGTAGTATAAGGTTTGATGGTTGGGACAGATGATCCAGTCGTTGTATGCATCATAAACGTATTCGTATTTTGGGTAAAAGCCTTTTTGGTCATGGGCCGTTTGTAGGGAAGGGACGGAATCCGGCCATCCTCAAAAATCTGTTTGGCGATCCAGGGTGTTTTATAGCCGGCGTCGGCTGTGATGACCTGGATCATGGGATAACGCGTGGTGACGCGTCGATAAAGGGCATCAAAGGCCTGACTGTCATGGACATTGCCGGGGGGGTAACGGTGACCTCCAGCACAAAGTTGTTTCGTTCACAGACGGTATGCGCGCTGTAGGCAAAGCACTGGCGGTGCTCGCCTTTGTGGAAAACGCCGCTTTCCGGATCGGTTGTTGATTCATTGACCACCCGGTCCTTTGGGGGGTTCGGACCGTTAAAGGGCTTTTTATCATGCTTTTCACGATCTTGATTGACTTCTTCAAACAACTGGGCTTCATAGGTTTTTGCCGCGCTGGGAATCGCTTTTTTGACTTTCTTTTTCAGATTGGCGTTGGCTTTGATATGGGTGGCGTCCACAAAGACCACTTCCGGTTTGAGATAGCCTGCGGCTTCCACTTCGGATAAAATCCAGGCGAAGAGCTGTTCGACCGTGGTTTCGGTAAAACGCTGCCGGAAGGCATAGCTGATGGTGGCAAAATGGGGGATGGGTTCATTCAAAGGAATGCCCATAAACCATCGGTAGGCGATGTTCATGTCAATGTCCCGAACCGTCTGACGCAGCGAAGGAATGCCATAAAGATGCTGAATAAAAACCATCTTAATCAGCACCACCGGGTCCACGCTGGGGCGTCCATTATCCGGACAATAAAGTCCTTCAACAAAGTCATAAACACGGGTAAAGTCAATGGCCTGATCAATGCACCGCAATAAGTGATCTTTTGGAACAAGGGTGTCCGTGTTCACCACTTCCACGACATCCCGTTTTAAATCGGCTTTTTTAAACATATGGGTTCCCTCCCATTTTTCTTTTAGTTTATCAAAAAAAGCCGACTTTTTAAAGTCGACTTTTTTGACAGCCTGACGCCGCTTAAAAGCAGCGCGCTGTTCTCTGATTCTGTGCTCTCGTGTGAGAGCACAGTGTTTGAGAACCTTTTTATATGATTTTAATTTTTTAGGATTTTTTACGTTTACGGATTAAGGCGGCTCCTGTAAGTCCGGCTGCGGCAAGCAATACCATCGCTCCCCATACTCCGGTTGTCTGCTCTGCCGCGATGCCGGTTCCGGCATTATTGCCTGTCTGGACAGCGGCTCCGATTTTATCGGCGGTTCCTGTACTGCCTGCTCCGCCATCACTGGCCTCTGGCTTTGTTTCTGGCGTTGGAGTTGGCGCTGGTTTATTAACTTCTTCTTCCAATTTTAATATCTGTGCCTCTGCGTCTTCCAGCGTTTTTAAAACATCGCTGCTGATATAGCCGCGCTGTGCTTCGGTCAGGCTGTTGTACGTTGCCCGAACGGCTTCCACGGCGCCCTTATCTGCCAGGGTGAGCTGGCTGGCCGGCGGCAGTGCCATAATCTGATCGGCGACGGTCTGGGCGGCCTGTTCGTCCTTTTCTGCCTCTTTGGCCGCGGTTACGGCACTATTAAGGGCATCGGCGGCTGCGCTGACGTCTGTCTGCGGCGCGGTCATTTCTGGCGCTATTTTCATGGCATTATCGTAAGCGGTTTTGACGGCTTCGTTCTTTAACAGGTCTTCTTTACTGCCGCTGTTAACTGCTGCCAGGGCTTTGGTCAGTTCGTCCTTATTGGAGATTTCAGCAACAATTTCGCCGCTGTTATAGTCTTCCCCGGTTAAATCCATGCCCGTTCCCCACAGGGTAAACTGGAAGCGTACCACGTCGCCGTCCTTTGGTTCATAGCTGGAAATGCCGTAGCCAGGGAACACGTTGTTGACGGCGTACATCCAACCAGACATACTGTTGTACGAGTGTTCGCCGAGGATGCTTTCTTCATAGGCATTGCCGTATTCTCTAGCATCTTCGGTGGTGGGAGCTAAAGCGCCGAGCTTGCTGATATAGTCGGGCACAATGACTTTGTCAACGCCGGCGTCGGCGCCTTTTATTCCTCTCATATAGGTGTCTTCGCCGAGGTAGTTTTCTTCGCCGATCACACGCTGCAGGATGGTGCGGGCGTTGTCTCCGTCATAGAAGGGTACTTTTACCGGTTCGACAAAGTAGCCCTGACCGATGGTAAAGCGTTCGATGTCAAAGGTCACATAGCCCTGGACAGTCTTCAACTCTTCCATTTTTTCGATGCAGGCGTTGAGCTTGCCGGTATTCTGCACCAGTGCTTTCTGGGTGTCGGTCAACGCGTCGTAGGCGGCCTTGGCGGCCTTGACGGCGTCTTTATCTGCGTCGTATACTAAGTCTTCCGGCTGCGGCAGGGCGATGATCAGGCCGTCGACTTTTGCCGCTGCTTCTTTATCGCCGCTGTCCTGAAGGGCTTTCAGGGCGGCTTCGCAGCCCACTAATTTCTGGTAATTCGTCACCTTTGCCTGGTCTTCTGGGCTCAGGGCATTGTATGCTATGCGGGCGGCCTCGATATTGGCTTTGTCGCTGTGCTGTACCTTGCTGGCTTCGGGCAGGGCATCGATTTTATCGATCACGCCCTGGAAGGTCTTTTCGGCGTCGATCTGTTCCTGGGTCACGGTGCTCTTGATGCAGAAAAGATTGGCGGAGTCGTTGACAAAGACGATGGATCCCTCTGGTGTGATGACAAAGTTGGAGGTGGTGAACTGGGGACTCATATTATTGGTCCAGATGGCTTCGATGGTGGCTGGATTGTCTGCTGTGTTGGCTGGGCTGTCTTTCCATACCATGATTTTATCCGGATTGTTTCCTGCATGGCCGTACAGGTAAACGGTCTGTGTGTCTCCGCTGTAGGACGTGGAGACGGTCCACCCGCCGGAGGGACTTGCCTGAGCGCCTTCCCCGACTCTAGCGGTGTAAATAAGTTGCATGGTCTGGGCGTCGACTACGCTGTTGCCAAGGTACAGGCGTCCGTTGTATAAAACGGGATTCTGTGCTCCTGCGTCACCGATATCAACGGATTTTACGTCGCCGAAGGTGCCGTCGTCATTGATGACAACCTTGTAGGTTTTTTTATTGTAGGTTGGATAATAGATGGATTTTGTGTTTTCGTCATAGACGATAGCGGTGCGGATATTGGTCATTATACCGTCATTGTTAAGCTTCTGGGTAATGACTGGCTTTTTCTGCTGAACGGAGGCAGCGATGTCGATCGAATAGATATAACCACTGTCGTTGGGGATGATCAGGTGATCGCCTACAATGGTGGCTCCTGCCCAGTAAAAGCTTGAGTTTCCGTCTTCTGCTTCTGTGTTGAGCACCCAGACGGCATCTTTTACTTCATTGGTTTTGGCCGGATCGTCGTCTTTGGTATCGAAGCAGTAGTAACCGCCCTGCCCGCTTGTTCCTGCGGTGGTGCCTGTGTAAACATAGCCGTCTTTATAAACAACGGGGCAGCTCCCCTGCACGGTGCTGACGCCGGAGTTTCCTGTCCAGAGCTGTCCCAGGTCATCGGCGTTAAAGGCCATGACGCCGTTGCCGGTGGGCACAAAGATCATGCCGTCGCCGTAGGCCAGCCAACCGGTATAGCCACCGCCCAAAACGCCGTTGCTCATTTTTGTCTTGGCGATCAGATTGCCGTCCATATCAAATTTGAAAAGATTGTCGTCACCTGCGGCGTAGATATTGTTGTTGACAACGATGGGATAAGACCATTTGCCCCAGCCTACCATGCCTGCGCCGGCGGTACTGATGGCATAATGCCAGCTTTTTTCAAGGTCGATCTCTTCTGAGGTGCGCGGCGCCAGCCCTGCTACGACGCGTATATTATTAAAATTGTAATGCGCGCTTCCCCACTGGGCGGTGTAGTTGGGCAGCTCGGTGGTTGCTTTGGCAAAGTTTAAGGTGTAGCTGCCACTGTTACTTACGCCCTCACGCTTTATTTTAATGCTGACTTTGTCTAAACTCTGTTCTGTGTTTAGCTTATGGGTATATTTTTCACCGGCTTCCACCCGCTGGTCATTGATTTCTATGTAGGCGCCCTTGTAAAATGGTGTGGCGGAAATCTTGATTTCCTGGCCTTCCTGCATGGTGAAATTGTAGATATGCACGGACGGGTCAAAGGTAAAGTCTTCCACCCCTTCGATGCTCAGCGCTTTTAACTGTGTACTTGCCTGAACGGTACAGTTTTCAAAGGTCTTTTTAATGGATGCGGTGCCGTAGCTGACTGTGCAGTAGACATCAACGCTGGTGTCTTCCTCCAGGGTTTCATTATGTGTCGCGACTTTTAGGTAATGGTTGTCGGAGGTGTCAAAGTCTAACAGCTCGGGCTTTGAGCAGCTCCATGTTTTTGTAGTCCCGAATTCACCGACTCCGCTGTTATCCACAACGAAATTATGCTGACCTGAAAAGACATTCTGCCCGTTTTTTAAAACGGTTGCGGCGGCGTCTTTTGCGACAATCGCCTCGTCGGACAGGGGGACTATCCAGCAGGAAACCTTGCGCACTGCTGTTTTTCCGTCCAGGATTCCAGTTATGGTCAGGGTAACGCTAGTTGTCGCATTTGGCTGTTTAACCATAATCAGCTTAAGCTTGCCGGTCTCTGAGGTATCGGTCTTTAACAGCTCGTTGTCGGACGATTCCCAGGTAAAGGTGGTTCCATTGGCTCCGGCAAAGAAATTTTTGTCGGTATATTCGGTATCGTCGTTCAGGCTTTCTTTGCCAGCCCATTTAATCGCATTGAGATCGCTGTTGATCTTCTGGATTGTTTCATCGATTACGATGGTTCCGGCAATATCCTTGGTCAGGGTTTCACCGCTGTTTTTAATGGTGGCGGTCAGCCGCACAGGGGTATTTTGTGTCAGTCCATCGGTATTGGCCTTGACCACCAGGTCGTCTCCAGATTTTTCAAAGCTGACGATGGGGCTCGACGCGCTCCAGCTGATTTCTGAACCGCCCTTGCCGGTTGAAAAATTGGTGAGGGTGGTACCGTCGGCGGTGATCTCCACGTTCCCTGATATTTTTTCATAGTCTGAGATCAGGTCTGCGGATTCTCTGACAATCACAGTTGATGTGTTGTGGGTGATGAGGCTTTTGCCATCGTCTCCTTTTTTATCCGCGCCAAAATAATAGGTGCCGGCTTCATTAAAGGCGGCTTTCAGCCCCAGCCCTGTTTTCTTGATTTCGCCGATCAGCGTGTAGTCCTTATCGGCCTCGGCGTCAACAAGCATGCCGTCGCTGGATACTTTTTTTACCCATGCTGTGGCTCCTGTCATATCGGCGCCGCCGCTTACGATGCTGATTGCTTTGTTAAAGCTGATCTTGGGCGCAACCGAGATCCCTTTAAAATTCATGGTCGTGCTTTTGCCCTTTTCAAGAACATAAACTGGCTTGTAGCCAATTTCATAATAAAATGAACTGGCTGTCTTATCCATTCCGTATATCTGCAGGTTTGTGCCAACCGGAATATCGGACATGGGATAGACTTTGTTGACATTTTCATCTCCCCGGAAGTAGTTGTCCAGAGCATAGATCCACTGGTTGTTTTCGCTTGGCGCACTGCCGCCGTCGTAACCTTCCAACTTTAACAAGTTGCCGTCTTCATCCACCTGGATGTACTGGCTCATTGTATCCTTTGCGGCGCCTTTGGTGTCGGTGTAGTACTGAATCAGCACGTGCAGCGGGGTGATGAAGCCTGGATCATCGTTTTTGACTTTGAGGCCTAAATCGCTGAATTTTCCGTATTCTACATACATCTGCTGGGGCGCGATCAATGTGTCGTCTGTCAGATCTGCGCTCAGCGTTACCAGCTGCGGCGCGATGCTGGTTTCCTGCGCGTGCACCTGCGGCATGAGGCCGAACAGCAGCAGACAGGTCATGACAAGGCTCAGTATTACAACTGATACCCTTTTTTGCTTAATACTCTCCATCATCTTCTCCTTGTTTTAATATTAGATCTATCTAAACCGGCATTGCCGGATTGTTGAATCAAAAATCCCATTAGAATAAAAAGACACTGATCCAGCAGTGCCTTTTTATCATGTATGAATGAGATGGGGAAGGTGGCTCCCCGTTACTGCGCTCTTTTAAAAGAGCGCAGGGGCTGAGAGCCTTTTACTTTTTATGTTTTACTGCATTGTGGCAAAAACAGTCAGAATTTTCTGCGTTTGCGGATTACCACTGCTCCGGTCAATCCGGCGACGGCGATGAGCGCTGCGCAGGCCCATACGCTAGCTGATGGATTACCCATGATACCGGTGTTGGTGTTGCTTCCTGCCGCGGTGCTGGCTGCACTTCCGCTGTTTCCGCCACTGTTTCCGCCATTTCCGCCACTATTGTCGCCACTTCCGCCATCTGGCGTGGTTGGTGCTGGTGTCGGTGTGGGGGTTGGTGTCGGCTGATTTTCTTCTTCTGTCAGCTGTGCGTCTGTCTTAATCGCATCCATAGCAGCCTTGGCATCGGCTACGGCCTTGTCAACGCCTGCTTTATCGGATGCGGCGTCAATGGCTTTTTTTCCGTCCTCAATGGCTTTTGCAAGCTCTGTTTTCTGAGCATCCCGGTAGTCTGCTGAATTTTTGTAAGTATCAAGACCTGCTTTGCTGGTTTCTTTGTAAGATCCTAATTCTTTTAAATCATCGACTGCTGTGATCGCGTCATTAAGGGCTGCCGCTGCCGCATCGGTATCGTTCTGGCTTAAGCCCATGTCCTGTGCGGCTTCTAAAGCTTTGTCATAAGCTGTCTTTACAGCCGTATTGGCAAGGAGCTCTTCCTTATCTTCACGGCCATTTAAGTTGGCCAGCGCCTTGGTAAGGTTGTCTTTATCGGCGATGGTAAAGGATTCATTGCTCTTCAGATCGCTCCCGTAAACCAGAGTAAACTGGAGGCGGATCACATCGCCGTCATTTGGCATGCGGTCATTGATGCCCACGTTTGGTGCTTTGTTATTGACAAAATAGTACCAGCCTGAGCCTTGATTGTAGTCAAATTCACCAAGATATTCATCGGGATTGCCAATTGCAAGGGCTTCCTCGGTGGTTGGTCCTCCATAGTATTTTGAAATATATTCTGGAATAGCTACTTTATCTGCCCCAAGATCAGCACCTTTTATGCCGCTGAGGTAGTTTGCCTGACCTAAAAAGTTGTCATTGCCAATCAATCTGCGGATAATATCGGAACAGCTATTGTCTTCTTTTAGCGCTACATTAACAGGTTCAATATAATAACCCTGTCCTAAAGTAAAACGTTCCACGCTGATGGTCACCTGGCCGATGACTGGCTTCAGGTCTTTGATCGTCATTTCGGCTTCGACCAGTGTTTTTACTGTTTCGTCGCTTACATAGGATTTTGCTTTTTTGCTAAGTCCGTCGTAGGCGTCTCTGGCAGCTTTTACATCATTTTCTTTATCCAGTGTGATTTCGCCCAGTGCATTGATCTGATCAGTCACTGCCTGTGCGGCTTCTTTCTCGGCTTGATATGAATCTTCTACAACGACTGCAACCACCGGCATTCTCATATTCTTGTAAAATTCCTGGCTTTGTTTGTTGGTCCAGAATACACCCTGTACGAGGGTGCCTCCCCATTCTTTATAAACACACCCGTCTGTCAGGTAATAGGTTCCTGGTTCGGTATTGTCTGGAATTGTAAAAGTTACTGTCCGGATCAGGTCTTCTTGGTCTTTGGCTTCTGCAGAGGTAACCTGGCTAAGGCCCGGTATGGTTGTGTTGTAGCGGGTCTGCATGGTGTGTACCGGATCTGCATCGGTAGCTGGTACTTCTAACTCTGGCAGGCTTAAGGTTACCTTTGTGCCTGGCTGAATTTTTTCTGGAGAGAGTTCATATTTTGTTAAATAAGGATTGGCCGATACGGTCACTTCACAGGTATCTTCTTTTCCGCCGGCTGAGGCCGTAATTGTCGCTTTACCTGCGCTTACAAATGTCACCGCGCCTTCTGCGTTCACAAGCACAACGTTTGGATCACTGCTGGTCCAGGTGACGGTTTTGTCGGTTGCATTTTCGGGCAGAACTGTTACTCGAAGACGGGACGACATCCCTGCCATCATCCCCATTACCTTGGGCAGCACGGATACGCTTTCAACGGGAATGACCGCTGGATTTTCATTTTCTGTTACGGTTACAGTGCAGGTGGCTTCTTTATCGCCAATGGCTGCCTTGATAACGGCCTGGCCGCTTTTTACAGCGGTCACCTCACCTTTGCTGTCAACGGTAGCCACTTCCGGCTGGCTGCTGGTCCAGGTAACGGTTTTTGTTGTGGCGTTTTCTGGCAGCACCGCAGCGGTAAGCTGTTCACTTTGTCCTTCTTCTAACTCCAGCTCAGTTTTATTCAATGTAATGCTTTCGACGGCAACACCGCTTCCAACGTTAATGGTAAAATCTGGCAGCATGGAGAAATAATCCTTAAGCGTTGGCGCATTGAGATTTGGTTCTCCGGAGCCTTCTGCTGTAATGTCAGCCCCTAGCTCAGAGCCCCACCATGCGCAGTAGATTCCCTCATCGCTGGTAAAGGTATAATCGCCATCTTTGTCAAAGGTGACGTCAAAATCATTGTTTGTCGCTAAATCCCATTGGCTGCATTGTCCTTTAAAGCTTTGTCCCAACTGTTCGCTTTTGTAGGACACATAGGTGGAATTTGAACCCATTTGCGGGTTATAAATGGTGGCCAGTTTGTAAACCGGCATGGTAATTCCTCTGAAGCTAATGTTGGCGGTATCCCCTGCTTTGATTGGCTGCCCGTCGTTGGTTTTATTCTTAACATTGACTTCAATAAAACGAGCGTCGATGACACGGTAGAAGGACTTAGTTTTTCCATCTGCGTCGGTTGCCACTACACCAATAATATTGCTTCTGTTTTCAAGATTGGCGGTATACTGATTGCCGTTCCCTTTGATTTCAATGCCGTTACAGGTTACTTTAACGCTTTCTGCACCGGTTGTATCTACAGTAAAGTCATAGGGTACGGTATCACCTTCATTGTAGTAGATGGTGTCATAGTGACGCCAGTTAGTCAGCTCGTCATTACAGGTGATGATCGCGGTTCCTTCTTCGCCAACGGTATAAACGGCATAGCCGGTATTGACTGTCGAAATCGGATCCCAATGCTGATTTTTATAATCTAAAGCATCATAGGTAACCTTTACGACGCTGGTACCTGGTTTTACAGCGGTAACCACTGCTTTTTCATCTGTTTTGGCGGTACTCAGCGAGACGCTGTCACCGGAGATGATTTCAAAATTAAACTGCGGACGGGCAACATCGTTTGTAATGGCATTTGTAATGATCTGCGGAACGCGCCAAGGTCTCAGGTTAGCTGTTTCCCCGACTTTCATGTCCTTTTGCTGGTATTGCAGCCAGACATCATTTTCAAAATCATCATAAATCTTTGCTTCGGTTTTATCGCCCAAGTATACGTCTGGTTCAACCGGCTGTTCGCTGCTGCCGACTACAATGGTAATGTCTGGCAATGTACCGAAATAGCCCTCGGTTTCTTTTTTGCCATCTCCGTTCAGGTCGGTTCCTGGACTCCATTGATTTGCTTTTTCAAAAATAGTACCACCAGTCAGATGATATGTGCCTTCGCTCAAGCCTTCAATAACCAGCTTGCTTAAATCCTTGTTGGAAGATGTTATCTTTGCTTTGCCAGGGATATCAGAATCGTATTGGATTTGTACGGTTCCACCTGAACCCGAATTCCATTCTCCTGAAATCGAATTGATTGGTGTGCTTAAATTTGTAAAGGCAACCGTTGCGATACCATCTGCAACACTTACATTGATGTCGGTTTTTTTATTTTTTAAGTCAACGGTTTCTGAGCCCGCTTTAAATTGACTCTCAGATATGAACTCAACTTTTTTTCCATTATAAGCGTATTCTGCTTGATCAGTATAATAATAGGTTTCATATTTATTGACAGACAGATCTTCGGTAGTAATTACAATGGCATCATCACTTGGCTTTTCAGCTCCGCCTGGTTCTTCGGTGCTGTCCCCAACTACAAGTGTAATGTCTGGCATTGTCCCAAAATAACCTTCGGTTTCTTTGTTACCATCACCATCCAAATCAATTCCGGGGCTCCATTCATTTGCTTTTTCAAAAATAGTACCGCCGGTCAGGTGATAGGTGCCCTCGCTTAGTCCTGAAATTACCAATTGATCCATTTTCATATTGGCGGATTCTACCTTCGCCTGACCGGGAATATCCGAATTGTACTGGATTTTGGCTTCTCCAGCGTAACTGGAATTCCACGCTCCAGAAACCTGAGAAATCGGGATTGTTACATTTGTAAAACTGACGGTCGCGGTATCTCCATCAACACTCACGTCAATGTCGGTCTGTTTGTTTTTCAGGTCATAGGTCTGACCGCCAGCCTCGATCTGGGTTTCAGACACAAAGGTGACCACATCTCCATTATAGGTATATTGTCTGTCACTTGTGTAATAATAGGTTTCATATTGATTGGCTGCCATATTTTCAGCGGTGATCGCTGAGCTATCCTGAGCAGCGGCATAGGTCGGCTTTGTAAACGGCACAAAGGTTGAAAGCACCATCGCGACCATGAGCAAAACACTGAGACAGCGTTTTGCCAGACTGCTTTTATAATTTTCCATTTTTATTCCTCTCTAAGTCGTGAATTCTTATCGGCCATAGCAATAAAACATTGCAAAAAACACTTAGTTCGAATATAATAGAACTGTCTTCACAGACATGACAGCTGTTGCTGTCCGCCGGATGAATCTGCCAATTCATTCGGCCTTTTCTTTATATCCGTTTAGCTTTCTCGTAATTTTTCCAGTACACCTCCTTTCATTCTTTTTTATCTTGGATGTGTTATCCAAATAAAAAAGCTCTGCGGCAACTTACCGAAGAGCTCTTGAAAACATAGAAATCCCCCTGCGCGCGAAATAAATAGCTCCAAAAACCGGGAGCCTCTTTCTCTTACAGGTGTCTGACTTACCGGGTAATACCGGAATACAGCAGCGGATTCTGTTGGGGATTCTCACCCCATTTCCCTCATCATTCAATTTTTAACACTAAAAAAGCTTTCCCTACGGAAAGCTCATAAATCTTCAAAGCATTTCCACACGAAATTCCCAAAGCAAGTTCCTGACTTTCACAGTAGCGGTGGAGCTGTCAATGGTCATGCCATTTTCTTCCTTGTGCCTTTGGGTCAATTATTTTTCTGTCAGATGAATTGTATCCAATAATCTTTTATATGCTTTATTATATCGAATCTTACGTCTAAAATCAAGCTAAATGTTCACAAAATCAAAATGTCTCTCAACATCTTTAAATGCACTTATATCGATTCAACGGTTTGCCTATAATATTGCGCCTATTTTATCGGGATAAACACCTGAATAATTTTTCCCCTGTAATATTCAAAGCACAGCTTGTTCTCTTCAAAGATTATTTTTCTTTCCTCGAGCCATTCTGTGAAAATGAACTGCCACATTTTTCGTACGGATGCTGCCAGCTGAGTGGTTGAAAAAGGTTCAGGCGACTCAATCGAAAAAGTTGCATACTTCGCATCTGGTAAAATAAGTTCTTTAAATCCTCTGGGCATTGGCTCATTCCTATTTGAAACAATCCCATAAAAATAGGACAGCTCCCCGCTTGTTTCATTTGGATTTACCCAAACTCCAATCTCCCCACGATGGGCAAACTGGTTATGATAATCCGCATACTGGCTAAAGTCGATATTTGACCAGTAAGCGCCATCCTTACAATAATTAAGCGCATCAACCCCTGTCGGTGCATACTCATACCCAATAAGCCTGATTTTCCTGCTTTCCATAATCTGCGGCTGCATAGACTGGTTCCCTCCTTGTTTTAACTTACGATAACGGGTTGCACTCAGTCCAAAATGTCGCTGAAACGCTTTTGCAAATCCTGCTTGTGTCTCAAATCCGGCGTCCTGCCCTGCCCGCGCGATGGACTCGCCTTGTTCAATCGCTTGAGCTGCTTTCTCCAGACGCAATATTCGAATATAGACACCGGGCGGTACACCAAAATAGGCTCTGAACATATGTGCAAAATGATAAAATGAATAGCCGAATTTTTCTGATAAATACTCAGCGGTTAACGGCTCGTTTAAATGCGCTTCAATGTATCGGCGGCATTCTTCCATTGTTTTCTGGCTGTTCATATTTCATCATCCTTGTCTATAGTATAACATCATTAAGAAACATTTACTTTTCCATTCTTGCTGACTTTTCATATAATGCGTTTTTTATCTCACGATTCCTTTTCCACAAAAAGGACAGCTGCTGTTTCCGCTTGGAATGATTTCACAGCATTCGATGCAAATTCTCGGCGTTCCTGGGTCCCGTTTTTTTTTACTGGGAACGGCATATCCCGCATGATGTACTACTTTTTCTCCTATTTCAAAATAATCCAAAAGATTTATGCTCACTGGTCCTCTGTAAATATAGCTCTTGGTAGAAAACACTGATTTTATGACAAACGTATGGCAAACCTTCTTTTTTCCATATTCATCAACGATCATCTCTCTCTTAATGTCCTCGAGCCTTCCGCTAAAGGTTCTATCATTTACAGAACTTACGATTCCTTCATCATTTCTTCGTCTCATTGCTGGCATTTTACCCCTTTACTCCTTGTCTCATTTTTACTGCGCCAATCATAAAAATAAAAAAAGCTCCTGTTTACACTTGACCAGTGCAAAACAGAAACTCTAACTCGCTGTAGAACGTTCGCTTTCTTATCTTGTTCTCAGAACCCGACTCGTCACTGAAAATGACACACGGTAGCGCGACTATTCAGGATTCTCACCTGATTTCCCTCGAACAAGCTTTTAACTTTACTTAATTTTATTTTAACACGCTTATTTTATTAACGCAAGCCTTAACTTAAGAAAAAACAGATACTGCTTTTCACAGTACCTGTTTTAAATCGTATTTTTGCTTATTGTTCTTTATGTTTTCGGCTTATCGCAATGCCGCCCAGACCAATAAGAGCCAACATAGCCACACAGATAAGCACACTGTTTGCAGTATCTTCTACAATGCCTGTCGCAACGTTCTTACCTGTGGCTTCCACATTATTTTTGGCCTGCTCGCCATCTGCTTTTTGGGGATCCTCACCCTGGCTTTTTACTGCTAACGCCAATTGCGCATTTTTCAAAGCGGTCATAACTTCATGGATCTGCGCTTCGGTTGCGTTGGGATCGCTGTACACTGCCTTTGCGGCCTTCAATGCTTTGTTGAAAGCTTCGACGCTGGCTTTGGTATATTGATCGGTGTTAACTTTTTCTGCCTCTGCAATCATATTTTTCAGTTCAGTTTTATCACCTGCGGCTACAAGAGCTTTCATAGTGCGGTCAAGCTCTGCCTTAGCTGTTTCCACAAGGTTTTGTTCTTCCGCTTTGATGTTCTGATTGTCCATCAGTCTTCTGGCGGCTTCCCGTGCTTTAACAAATGGCTGCCAGGTTTCTTCTGTATAGGTGCCTGTCAGCGCTTCTGCTTTTTCCAGGCTTTCTGCCAGGCCTGTTTTATCGGCTGCGGGAACCAGTGTCTTGATGCTATCGGACAGTTCTTTTGACATTTTCTGCATCGTGTCTACGTCAGCTGTCTGAGTATCCAGAGCTTCTGCCCTGCCTAAGATGGTATTTACAGCCTCTCTGCTGTCTTGAGTGTAATTTTCTGACAACACTTTCTTAGTTTCCTGGATTTTTGTATTCAGATCTTTTTCAGCATTTTCAAGGGCTTCTATCTCAATTTTAGCGGCTTCTAAATGAGAAAGGCTGAGGACAGATGCCCGTTGTTCCTCTGGCATTTTTTGATATTTTTCAAGAAGTGCGTTGAGCGCGTCCCTGTCCTGAAGACGAACGGCTTCATAATCCGCAAACCGATCTTCGGCCTCCTGTTCGAATTTTTCTACGGCTTTAACTGTATCAACCCAACTGGTATCACCCTTTTGGGTCGCTTCGATATTTTCAACGACTTTATCGGTCGCTTCCTGGCTGAGTGTCATGTCTTCAATGGCTCTGAGCGCACGGTCATAGGCCAGTTTAAGTGCTTCGCTGTCTACGGTGTTTTCATTTAAAGCGGTGGTCTGTGGCGTATTCAGCGCCGCTGCCGCTGCGATGAGCGCATCCTTATTGGCGATGGAGACCAGAGGCTCGGAGCTTCCGTAGTCCTTGCCGCTTAAATCTTTTCCATAACCACAGTAAGTAAACATCAGACGCATGGTATCGCCATTTTCAGGCTGATAGGCGGCAATCCCGTAAGGCATCTCAACATTATTGACGTAGTACATCCAGCCGCTTTCCTGGCTGTATGAGAACTGGCCGAGGGCATTGTCTTCATATTCGTTGCCAAACGATTTGGCCGCATTCGTATCTGCGCCGTTCAGCTTTTGAACAATATAGGCTGGAATCTTAATTTTATCGCTTCCTGCGTCTGCACCTTTGATGGCTTCCAGATAGGTATCCTGCCCTACAAAGTTTTCTGCACCAATGGCGCGTTTAATAATATCTGCACCATTTTCATCCGCATAGAAGGGAATCTGCACAGGCTCTGTATAGAAGCCTTGTCCGATGGTAAAGCGTTCAACGTCAAAGTTTACATAGCCTTTCAGCGGTGCCAATGCCTTAACAGCTGCTTCGGCGTCGCTGAGAACTTTTAGGGTTTCCGGTGTAACGTATGCTTTTTGGGCTTTTGTCAATTTGTTGTAGGCCTGACGCGCTGCATCTACGGCTGCTTTCTGGTCATAGCTGGTAATTTCACCGATAGCCAGTATTTGGTCGGTCACTGCCTGGGCAGCTTTTTTGTCTTTGTTTTCATCCGGGTCGACTGGTGGATCAACCGGTTCTTGTTTTCCAACATCGGTTAAATCATACAGGCTGTTTTCATCGCTGACAAAGCGGTCATAGGCTTCTAACGCATAGGTTACCTGCTGAGAGGACATGAGCTTAACATTGTCTGGCTCGTCCTGATTAGCGGCATAGGTTTTAAATCCACCGCTTTCCAACTTAAAACTGTCAAGGTTTGTGATCAGATTTTTTTTGCCGAAGGTAAAACCATTTGCTTCGCTTAACGGGTCTATTTTTGCAACAGAAAGCAGGGTTAGTACCTGCGCGCCTGTACATCCATTTTCAGATCCGCCTTCCACAAAGCCACAATTCGAGGTCATCTTTGCCTTGATATAGGATAGTCCTTTATCAAAAGCGGCCTGTACCTCTGTGTGCGCTGCATCATTATATGGCGCCAAGGCCTGGAGAACCATGGCGGTCATGTCAATACTGTCGCCGTTCCCTTCCTTGCTAAGACCAAAGCCGCCGGTTTCTTTCTGGAATTCAAGCAGCTCACTGATGAGCTGATCGCGGTTCCAGAGTGCTCCCTCTGGCGTTTCATACTTCTGGCTGTCCAGCGCGATGAGCGACCAGCTGACCTGGTTGGAGGACTGGGTTGACAGACTGGCGTCATTATAAGTTTTTTCAATGAGATTGACGCCGCCAATGTCGGTTGGATCTTTTCCCATTACGCTTAAGGTTAAAACAACGCGGGCACGGTCGGTGGGCGCTGCTTTATCAAAGAAGCCGGCGGCAGCCTTTTCTTCTACTGCTGCGCAATAGGCGTCTTTATCTTCCTGGGCGATGGTTCCACCAGAACGCAGTGTGGTAAAAATGCTCCATTCATCACCATATGCATTTTTACTGATGCTGTCGCCTTCCAGGTATTGCTGTCCATGAATCAGGTCATCCTTTGCCATTTTAGCATAATCGATAGTTTCGCCAGTACCTTCTTCGTTAACCGTCACGGTAAAGGTAACTGCCTCAGCACCGCCGGTTGTATCCAAGGGCGTCCCGGTAACGGTCACCTTACCTGCCTTTTTAGCCGTCAGAACGTGTTCAACTTTCACACGTTTCCAGTCATCTTCTCTCTGGATTACGCTATCGACCACATCCACGATACCGTCTTCGCTGTAGGTCCAGTTAAAACGCTGCTCTGTCGCTTCTTCTGGTTTACAGTTCAGGTCAAGCTTAAGGTCCTGATATTTTTCAATTTCAATGGTCTTATCCATTCTGGCAGACTCCAGAGGCGTTTTATAACGGAATTCCACGGTGACAGTCTGCTTTTGAGTCGGGTTATCCTTACTGGTGACCACAAAGGAGGCGCTGCCTGCTTTTTTGGGGACAATACCATTGGCAAACATTACCATGTATTCGGCGACATCTGGGTTAAGCGCCTTCCATTCGACTTCCTTATTCGACGCGTTTTCCGGAGATGTGGTTATTTTATAAGGATCATCACTGTGTTCGGTAATGCCGACATAATAACCACCGAGTCCGTTCCACTCGTCAATGTACCAGACTTCCGGTACTTTAACATCAATGCTCTCAACGTTGACTTTTTCGGAGGTTGCCCGGAAGCTCGCGCTTACCGCTTCATTGTCAATCATTTTAACGGTAAAGTCCGAAGTACCCGGCTTACCGAATAAAAAGGTTCCATCTGAAGATATGGAAGCAATGCTTTCGCTACTGCTGCCTTGATAGCTTTGCTTGGGCATTACTGTTTCACTGCTCTCTCCTGCCCTGCGTCCCCTTACCTCAACCTGTTTTGCCTCACTGCCTGCAAGGGTAACCGGTTTTTCTAAAGATACCTGCTTGTTGTCTACATAAAGAGATAAAGTTTCAATACCTGACGAAATAGCATTGATTTTAAAGCTCTTGATAACGTCCGGGGAATCGTCCCATCGAGTATCTCCATCAATGACACGGGCTTCGACAGTTCTTGTCCCATGCGGATTATACTGGCCGGATTCGGACGATATCCAGACGTATGTACCTATTGTTCCGTCATTATTATATTCTTCGGAACAATTCCAGAAAGCTTTTTTATCACTGCCTTCCAACACAAAGTTGCCTTCGTCCAGTGCGGTTAACGTAAAGCTGCCCGTTTCATCCATTTCCTGAATACGTCCATCTTTATAGCGAAAATAAACCGACGGTCCTGTCGCTGCGGCACGCGCTGTAACGGTAACCTCACAGACGGCTTCCTTTTCACCTGCTGCCGCTTTGATTTTTACCTTGCCGGCTTTCTGTCCAACCACACGGCCTGTATCGGATACACTGGCGATCGAAGCGTCCTCGCTGCTCCAGATTACTTTATCGGTTGTATCTTCTGGTGTAACCTCTGCGGTTAAATCAACATACGTGCCTTCTTTCACCTCTGCCTTATTCTGGCTCAGGGTAATACTGTCAGCGGGAATAATGATCTTTGGCTCTACTGTAATATCCGCTGTGGCTGTAATCTCACCCGCTGTGGCTGTAATTTGGACTTTGCCTTCTTTCTGTCCGGTCACAACGCCGTCTTCGTCTACCGTGGCAATGCTTTCGTCACTACTGGACCAACGCACCTGATCAGTGGTATTTTCCGGCTCGGCATCAGCCTGCAGTTTTACTGAGCTTTCTACCCGCACGGTTGCCTTATCCGGTGTAATCTTGACGGATGTTGCGGGCACAATTTCTGGTGGCACATCCGGCTCTGGGTAATCGACAAAGGCTTTTCTTAAATTCATATACACCGTATCTACTGCTGCCTGATCCGAATTGGTATCTTTGATATGATCAAGTGCGGTGTCGTATAATCCCTGCTTTTCATCTGAGTCAATCACAGACTTATCAGCATTTATTTCAGCAGTTTTAAGAATTAGCTTGTCTTTGTTCACACTTAAAGAGCCATCGCTTAGCCCGATATCACTGCCTCCGTCTTTGCTAAAAATAACGCGGACGGTTCTTCCTGGCTGCGGTTTTTCCTTTGAAAATGCTGTACATTCTTTTTCATTTTTATTGAGAATAAAGGTAAGCCATGCGGAACCTTCACCCAGGCTTCCATTGTCAATCGTGCCTCCATCTTTTGATGGCACTGACTTAACAATAGTATTATATTTTGAGTCATATCCAGTTTTTGCTTTTTCACCATCCAGCCCGGCTATTGTAAGGGCTTTTTTTAATGCTCCAAAAATTGTGTAGGTGATATCTTTGTCGTTATCATCTTTAAATGAAACCAGTGTTGGCTCAATGACCAGCTCACCATTACTCTCTACCGATACCGCCGCGCTCGTTAAATTGGTATCCACTTCAGGGAGAACCACAATCACCGCGTAAGCCTTTAAACCATCAGCTTCGGCGGTAATCGTCGCATTTCCTTCCGCTTTTGCGGTCACAAGCCCCTGTGTATCGACTGAGGCAACAGACTCGTCACTGCTGAACCAGGTGACTTTTTTTGCGCCATCGGCTTTCAGCTGCACTGTTTCCCCTGGAAGCAAAGCTGTTTTTTCTGGTGAGACGCTTATTTCACCCGGTTCTGGATCCGGACTTGGTTCTGGCGTTTCTCCGCCTTGAAAAAGTTCCTCAAGCTTTGCCAAAGCGTTATCTACTTGCGTCTGAGTGCTGCTTAAAGCTTTCAGCACATTTCCGGCGTCACGGTAGACCACAAACAAAGGGTTCATTGGCATTGGCGGTCCAATTTGATCGCTCGAAATTCCAGCATATTTAACCATCAGAGCGTCCTTTTTCACATTCAGCGTATCGTTTGACATTCCGATGTCTGCGCCGCCGTCAACGGTATAGATTAAACGGATGACATCCCCGCCTTTTACATGGACAAAGCCCGGCTCCGGTGCACGTTCAGAATTAACAAAGCATACCCAATTTGATGCGGCTCCTTTATCACCATCGCTCAACATTCCTGAACTTTCAGATGGATCTTTAACTCCTGTAATTTTGTAGTTAATCTCATCGTCAAGACCTTCCTGGATACTATCTTCTCCATAAGCTTTTTTTATAAACAGCTTTGCATTTTTACCGTCTACATCCGACGGCATAATCTGCGTCGGATTTAGCAGTGTTCCATTATCTGCATCTACCGTCTGTTTTTCAATTGATACTACAACAGCTTCCTCCCCTGCCGTTTCATCTGCCGCGAAGGCTTTATGAAACGGTGTGCAGGTAGATAAAACCATTGCCACAATCAGCATAATACTGAGCCAGCGCTTCACGGCGCTGTTTTTGTATGTTTCCATTCTTACTTTTCCTTTCTTTTACATCATTTTAAAAAATACGTTTGTTTCCATCTCACTACCTACCTTGTTTTACCTCCTCTTTTTACTTTATTGAAACTGCTTTTTTACAGTAACAAACAAAAAAACCTCTCCGGCTGGTTATGCCGAAAAGGTTTTGCGGAAATAAAAAAGAGATCACTTCACCTAAACAGCATAACCATGTTTCTGCCAAGCATGGTATGTTATCAGGTGTCTGACTGACCGGTAAACCGGAACACAGAAGTGGCTCTGTTGGAGATTTACACCCCATTTCCCTACTTTATATTTCATTAAAAAAGGAGGTTTCCACTCCTATTGGTGGAAACCTCCTGTACAGGTCGATTTTGTTTCCACACGAAACTTCCAAAACAAGTTCCTGACTTTCACAGTAGCGGTGGAGCTGTGGGATTTCCTCTTCCTATTACGTTTTGGTATTATTTAATATCCTCATTATAATTGATTTGGTATGCTGTTGCAAGTCATTTTTGCCTTTTGTCCGCATATAGAAGACATTCACTTAAAACGATCATATTATATCTGATTTATGACAAAAAGAAAGCCAACTCTTTTAAGAGCTGGCTTTTCCTCTAAAATTTATTGATTTTTCCGACCGAATACTGCAAGATCAACAGTGCGTCATTGGAAGTCACCTTTTTGTCGTTATCAACATCTGCCGCCAAAGTCTGTTTTTCTGTTAATGTAGTCTTTCCTACAGAAGCCTGAAGCGCCATTAAAGCGTCAGAGGATGTGATATGATCGTCACTGTTTACATCACCCAATACGTAATCTGGCTGATCGATATGCCCGGTTAAGGCCATCATTCGGCCATTGTCATTGTGATAGTAAATGGTGCCCTGCTGATCGCAGACCAGGCTGGCGGTCGTATTGTTATTATCCGCCTCTGGCACTTCCGCCGGGGTGTAGATGATCTGCATCTTTGGTGTTTTATTGATGGCATTATCTTCGATCCGGGCTATCTGTCCCTTTTCGTTGTTGAGCGTAATATACAGGTAGACTGTCTGGTTGTTTTCTTCTGTGGCATAGGCCGTGGTCAACAGCGGCGATGCCTTAGAACAGCCCGGCATTTCGATGTCATAGATTAAGGACAAATCGTCGCTGTTAAACACTGAAACATTGCTTAGATTATCACTATAAAACTGCTTACCCATCGGCACATAAACCCTGCCGTTATAAACCATCGGGTTACAGGTGGAAGGATAATCCAATTCTGCCTTATTTTTTGTGGTAAACCGGCCGTTTTCATCACACCCGACTTTATACACTGCCCCCTCATCGCTGCCGTCCGCGAAATCTCCGGCGCCTGCCGTAAAGTAAAGGTTCCCGCTGTTGTCCTGAACGATGCAGCTGCGGATCATGCCGCCGGTCTGATAGCTGTCGATGATTTCACCCGTTTCACGGTTCGCAGAGTACAAAACACCGGAATCGCCGCCGTAGATTACCGCGTTGCCAACAGTGGTAGCGCCGCTCCAGTAAAAGCCAGTTTCATCTGTACTTTCCCATTTTGTCGGCATAACCGGCACATCGCCAAAAATTTTGACCGGTTCACTTTTTTCCCCGCTCGCTGGGTGTGTTTCTGCATTGGTATCGACACAGAAAAACTTACCCAGTGTCCTGGTGCCCGTCTTTCCCCAATAGCCGGTATACAAATAACCATCCTGATAGGTGACCTGGCAAAGCGTCTGTGTTGAATTTACTACCTCGGTACACCATAGGGGTTCCATTGTTTCAGCGTCGAAGGCCTCGATCAAACCAGCCGTTACTGGTACAAAAATTTTTCCGTCACCGTAGGTCAGCCTTGAAAAGAACCCCATGGATTGTTCCCCGATCAGCGGAGCCTGCTTTATGATTTTTCCGGTTTCCCGGTCGATCTGGTTTAGATTTTTTGCAGCCACCACATACAGCTTATCACCCACTATAATCGGTTCTGACGGAGCTGCCTGCACGTATTTGTCGCCGTAAAAATTGATGGACCACTTTTCGCTTAGCTGGTCATTGCCGATGGGCAGCCGTGTGTCCACAATGGCCATGTTGGAATTGTCTTTACGGAAGGTCGGCCAGAATGCCTCCTGTCCTGCCGCCATCGCGGCTCCGCTGCTGCCGAGAAGCAGGGCTGCTGTCAGTAGCCCGCTCACAATTTGTTTAAATTTCATCTCTTTCTCCTTTACCACATACTGTTGTCGCCAACATCTTTACCCAGATCACAGGTGTAAACCCAATTGATCACATCGCCGTTTGCCACGGTATATTTGCTGCATCCATAATTCGGGAACCAGCCGTTAACATTGTACATCCATCCGGACAGCTCGCCGCCGTCAAATTCGTAGAGCTGGTTGATTCCTTCAACATAGGCTGAGCTGTAGGCAGGTGTCCAGCTGGATTCCATCTGAATACCATTTTCACGGCATACACGCTGCAGGACATCGTGAACGCTTTCTCCTTCGTTAAAGCTTACTTTTGTCGGTCTCAGAATCCACCCATCTGATGGCACAAACTCTTCTTTACCCGGGGTCAGTCTACCCATATTGGCCAGCAGGGTTGAACAATTGATGGAGATGGTACAGGTATTGCCGCTGCCGCCGGAATTGTCGACAACCTGACCTCCGTCATTTCCGCCGCCTGCTGGGGTACTTGGTTCCGGCGCAATGGTTTTACCGCCGACAATATAGTAGTCCCCGCCTGTTTCAATAATATTGACAGTCAGCTTGGTGGTTTCTGACTCATTGTCAAAAACGGCATTGCTCATTTTTGCGACAGAATCGCCGTTTTGTTTGCAGAGCACAGCAGTATCCGCATCCCATTTTTCCGGCAGCGTGATGGTAAGCTGCGGAACGGTGATCAGGCCCTTGTTTCCTGCCAGATTAATGCCGAGACCATATTCTGCACCGCCAGCCGCTGCTTTTACCGCGTTCAGACTATCGCCCTCTGTGATAAAGTCAACTTTGATATTCTGGTCTACCGGGTTCTGGATACCTTTTCCGTTAAAGGTCCACTCATACTTAATACCACCCATATTTTCCCCGGTAAAAGTAACGGTCCGGTCTTTACCGGCAATGGATCTGAACTGTGCTTCTGTTACCACGCCGCTTACGGGTACAGGCTGGGTATCTGCCAGTTCGACAACCTCGCCGTTTGAACCCTCGTCTGATCCTTCACCAGTCAAAGCACTCAATGGATCATCACACCCTGCAAAAATCAGCATCGCTGACAAGAGCAAAGTTGTGGCCAAAAGTCCTTTTCGCCATTTTTTTCTCATACTTCTCCTCCTAGTAATATAATCCAAATTTTATTTTTACTCTCTCGAGCTTTTCTATCATAACCGGTCCTAAAAGCGCGCCGAAAAACGCACTTCCCAAGGCGTGTACGGCATCGTAAGGCGCTCCCGAAATATAAAGCACCTTCAGCGATCCCCAATCCACTCCAACATCCGATGCGGGTATTGCTGAGGACATTACTAACGCCGCAATGTTCATGATACCGCCGTAGATAATAAAGGTAGATAAAAAGCCAAACACCGACAAGGTCACACGGTCAGCCGGCAAGCGTTTACGCTGAAGCAAAACTCCGGCCAGCAGCCCGATGGCGCCAAATACATAAAGCCGCCAGCCCATAAAAGTGCCTTCTCCTCCCATAAACAGCCAGATACCAAATCCAGCTGCAAGGGCAATGACAATACAGATTAAAGGTCCCATAACCACCTTAAAATTGACTTCTTTTTTTGAAAATTCCAGATCCCGGTTAAAACACAGGCCGCCCAGAAACCCTAAAAGTCCCCAGCAGAACATCTGCCACGGCGTCCACGGTCCCTGGCTGACAAACATATTGACAACCAGCCGCGCCATAGCGCCGGTCAGGAAGCCCTCCTCCGGCCCCAGACAGATTCCCGCGATAATGACCAGAGCTGTACCTGCCTGAAAGGGGCCAAACATGTAGAAGGCTAAATTACCGCAGGCAGCAATGGCGGCCATTACCGCAATGACTACAATTTCCCTGGCCTCCGGTCGTCTGCCCTCAAAGCGGATAATGAGCGGGATGCTGGTGAATAGAATAATCAACAGGCTGATGAAAAGATATTTCCGATCTCCTAAAAAGCGAATTCCCACCCATATGGTCAACGGGATCAGCAAAAAGATAATCACCGAAGCGACCAACGTACGCTTTCTCCCGGCTCTTTTATCCTGATCTGATTGAGCTGACTGCGCTGTCATGGCCTTTTCCTGGGCTTTATGCCTGGTTTTATCTGGAGCATTGCCGCTCCGGCAGTATAAGCCACTGCCATTCCAAGTGCGCTGAGCCCCAGCACAGCGGCGGCCTTTTTCATTTTTTCACTCGTGTTGGACGGCTGCTTTGAGACGCTCTTACTCGGCGCTACATAGTTTCCGTCAAACTTCCAGGGTTCAAAGGCATCCTTTGCGTCTGCCGCCGCTTTCTGAATCGCTGCTTTACCGGCAGCGTTGCTGCTGTCTCCGCCCTGTCCCGGCCTTCTGCCGTCAATAACGCCGGCACTTTCACGGACGGGGTCTGTCGTTCCCGTTAACGCCATTAAATGTCCCTTGTCGTTGTAATAAAAAATCGTTCCGTCATTATCGCAGTATAGGCTTGCTGTTGTGTGTTCTCTTTGATTGGCATCTGGACGGTAAACCACCTCTACCTGGGGCGTGGTGTTGCCCCCCCAGTCCTTCATGCGTATAATGGCGCCGTCGATGTTATTCACAGTCATATAAAGGTAAACGGTCTTTTGCCCATCGTTGCTGTAAGCCGTTGTCAGTAAAGGCGAAGACTTTGAACTCCCGCCGATTTCTGCGTTATAAATAATATTCATTGTGTTGACATCAAGCACGGACATCTGGCCTTCGTAATCAAACCCTTTGCCTGTGGGCACATAAACGCGGCCATTGTACACAACCGGGGTCGTTGTCGCAGCTGCGGGAAGCTGTGTTCCCTGAAGGCCTGTAAACCGTCCTTCTTTGGTTACACCGGCTTTATAGACCTTCCCCTCATCTGCACCGCCGGTAAAATCGCCAACGCCTGCCGTAAAGTATACGCTGCTGCTCCCTTCATCGTAGGAAATGCAGCTTCTGATCATCCCTTCACACTGAACGGAATCGATGAGCGCTCCGGTTACGCGGTTGCGTGACTGCAGCCATCCAGAGTCGCCGCCAAAAATAACCGCATCCCCCACAATGGTAGCGCCGCTCCAGTAATAACCTTTCTGGTCATCGGATATCCATTTAGGATGCTTGACATTGCCTGTCTGCGCTCCGTTTTTAGTCGTATCAAAACAGTAAAATTTTCCGCTGTTTCCGTTGCTCCCACCGCTCCAGGTGCCGCTGTATATGTATCCGTTATAGTAGGTAAGCTGGCAGAGACTTTGTCCTTCCATGCGGTCTGTGCGCCACAGCGAATCCATGGTTTCCGCGTTAAAGGCTTCAACAATACCGCCGTCAATGGGCACAAAAATCATTCCATCGCCATAGGTTGCATATGAAAAATAGCCTACCTTGCCACACATTTTAGCTTTTTCCTCGATCGCGCCGGTTTCCTTGTTCAGGCGGTACAGGTACTCGCCGGCGGAAACATACAGCTTTCCATTGACGTTTAAGGGGGTTCCCAGTGTTCCAAGCTTGGCTTCGACCATCCCGTCCTGAATCCATTTTTCTGTCAGGTTTTCCCCTGTATTTGGCAGCTGAACATCCACAATGGCCATGTTGGTGTTGTCTTTTCTGAAGGTTGGCCAGTAGCTTTCGAACTCTGGCAAAGCATTCATTTTGACTGTTACCTTACAGGTTTTTTGAATGCCGCAGATGTCAGCGGTGATAACGGCTTCGCCCTTTTCATGGCCCGTCACTTTTCCCTGGTCGTCTACACTGGCCACTTTGGCATTTGATGAGCTCCAGACGACACGGCCTTTATCCGTCGTATCATAGGGTTTGTAGGCTGATACTGTTAAATACAGGGACGGATCGTTGCTGTCCAGCATAATGTTTACCGCTTCATCGGATAAAGTGAACTCAACAACCGGAATGCGGCTGTCGCACACAAGGATCAGCGGGTGGTCAACACTGACATCATTGGCTGTGATATCGTGTCTCTGGCTGTTGTATTGACTGCTTTCCAGGGATATTTTATGTTCACCGCTGAGCAGCGTCAGATTCTGCCGTTTCCCAGGATTTTTTTTGTATTCTCCGGCTGGTAACCGCACAGATACGCCATTATCCGGCTGCTCCCACTGCGGAATCGCGTCGGCTGTCTCTGCTGCGCCAAAATCTCTGAATTCAACCGCATAGGCAGAGCAAATCTGGGGTTCATAAAAAGATTGATCCTCCTCGATCGCCTTTTTCTCTTCCTCGGTTAAAACGACTGCTTTTGCCTTTATCTGAACGGTCCAGGGCATAGACGCTGTCAAAATCGAGACGCCATTCGATGCTGCATTGGCACTCTTTATTTTTTTCTGTGTGGCCTCGACTTCTTTTTTGAAATTTGAAATTGTCTTGGCATCTTCGTCGGGCAGTCCGGCCATATCTCTCAGTATCTCGTAATCCCCATAGCTTTTTATAAAATCAAAAAGGGTTTTGTCGGTAAGCCCGCCATTTTCGAGCTCATTCCCGCTGTTTACAAGAATGGTCTGTTCCTGTTCTGCCCACCTCTGGGTTACGTGGTGCATGGCGCCGTTGAGGCGAGACTGAAGCGCTTCCTGTTCTTCGTCGGTTAACAGGGCGAGCTGCGATTCGGTCAGGTAACTGTAATCCTGCTGTGCTTTTGATACCTCGCTCACAGTCGAATCATCGTTCAACTGCTTAATTTCTCTGACAACGGCGTCCACAACCTCCTGCCCATTGTCTACCACCGACACGGTGCACTGGGCGGTAAAATTTCCTACCGATGCTGTGATAACCGTATTCCCATAATCTACGGCCTTTACAACACCCTTCTGATCAACCGTGGCCGCTGCTTCATTTGAACTTGTCCACGCAACGTCCTTGTTATCCGTTGTATTTTCAGGCTCATATTTGACCGATAAGGCAAGGGCATCTCTCTTTCCAAGGCTGGCCTCGCTTCTTGATAAGTGAATTCCTGTTAACGGGACATTCGGAAGAACCGTCACTGTACATTCAGCTGTAAAATCGCCGACGGAAGCTGTAACCACGGCCGTTCCTTCCATTCCCGCGGTTACATTTCCATTCTGATCTACACGCGCAATGTCCCCATCGCTCGAGGCCCAGTGCACCGCTTCCGGGATACTGCAGTTCTCCGGCTGAAAAATAACGTTCAAAGAGGCAGTGCTTCCAGAGCCCAGCTCTAAGCTTTCGGTATCGAGCTGAATCCCCATCAGGGCTTCGGCGCTGACCGCCCGGTTAAACCAGGAAAGGGCATTGTCAACGCCTTCCTGCGTTTGTTCTAAATCTATCAGAACCTCTAAAGCGTTTTCGTAGGCTTCATTGATCCAGCTTTTTGCGAGAAGATTCTCCCTGTCTCCGCGTCCATTGAACATCGCAATTGCTTTTGTCAACGCATCGCGTTTCGCTATATCGATCCGCTCATCGGTATAGTCATCGCCAAGGTCTCCTCCAAGCGCCCATACGGTAAACTGCAGCCGCATGACATCCCCGTCTTTTGGCTCATATCTGCTTAAACCGACTCTTGGAAATACACCGTTTACGCTGTACATCCATCCTGACTTTGAGCTATAGGCAAACTCACCGAGATTCGGCACATCCCCGTTTCCATCGTTATCCTCTGTCGATGGCGCAAACGGGTTCATCTCCGAAATACTGCGCGGTATTTTTGCAACGCCTTCTGGATCCGCCCCGTAAATTGAAGATAAATAGAACCCTTTTTCTTCATCATAGGTTCCTTTATAACCACTGGAACCGCCCAGCAGCCTGTCCACAATGCTCGCGCCGGTATCTCCCACATAAAAAGGAATTTCCTCTGGCTCCAGGTAATAGCCCTGGCCAATGGTAAATTTTTCGATTGCCACTGTAATGGTTCCTGCCTGCTGCGGTGTGTCTGCCGCGTCAACCGGTGTGATGCCTCCCACCAGCAAGGCCAACATCAACAACAGGCAAGCCCCTCCAGCTAGCTTTTTTGTGAATTTTTCTGTCATAATTTCTCCTGATTTTTATCTTTTTCCCTCAAAGCAGCTCATTTCCCTATTATCTCTGTCTGAAAAGGAGGCCTTTCTTTTTAAGAACGGCCACTATAATCAAAATGACTGCAAGTATTCCTAAGATAATACAAAGCGTAGCCATGCTTTTTCCAGGAATTCCTGCTTTTTTCTCTGGACTTTCAGACGCATTACCATTTAACTGTTCGCTCATATTACCGGCATTTTCTGATTTTACGGCATCCTTATTGTTTCCTTTGTCCTCTATGGAAGATGTCTGTACAGCCTGAGGTATTATTCCCGCATCGTTAATCGTTTCCCCGGAAGGCACCACACCCACACTGCTGTCTCCTGAAATACTCTGCGGAAGATCGTTTCCGTCTCCATCCTTCATTTCATCCACCGCCAGGCCGATAATCGGCATCTCTGATGCCTCATCGGTCTTTTTAAACCTTACCGTCAGTAGGGTTCCGTCTTCCTGGTCGGGATTTGTGGATATATAGCCCAATTTCAGCCATTTGCCTTCTGTATCTAAATTGGTCACAAACATGGCGCCGTCCGCCGATGCGGCTGGCCCTTCCTGCTGATCCAAAAATTCCAGCGCTCCGTCTTTGTAAGACAGCGTATAGTTTGCTGCCTGCACCTTACTGTCAGGAGCCAGACGAATCGTGTAGACCGCGAGGTCTCCTTCATCGCTTCTGGTGACTGAAAGCCCCCCTTCACCTGCATAGGATGTAATGGTACAGGCCAGCATAAATAAAATGAGCATCAACCCGATTTTTATCTTTAGTCTCGTCATAAATCCTTGCTCCCCTCAAAAACAAAAGGCGGAGTGCCTCCCCCGCCTTTTTGTACAATCTTATTTGTTTTTATACATCGTTTTATGCGCTGTGTTTTCTGCGATATGCCATAACACCCACCAGCGCTAAGACTGCCAGCGTGATTCCAACAAAGAGAACGCTGTTGTTCTGCACCTGTTCCATGACCGCAGTCGCAGGGTTTTTGCCTGTTTTGCTGCCATCTTTATCCTGTGTGCCTGCGGCGGCTGACGGGTTCACAATGATATCATAGGTGGCTGTCTGGCCTTCATAGCTGACTTTTACAGCCTGTCTGCCAACTTTGCTCATATTATAATCCGAGCACATATCCACAGTCATATCCACCATAGCATCATCGCCATAATCGTAGCTCACTTTGAGCTTTCCGCCTTCAACGGTAAAGGTGTCCCCAAGGTTATATTCTGTTTTCATACCGCCTGCAACCACCTGAATACCGGTAACATTGCGCACAACCTTTGTCGTTGCAACTTCGCCTTCGGCCTGAACCAGTGCAAAATCGCTGAGACTGTCGGTCGCCGCCAGAGCATATCCGTTTTCGATCACGGTTGGTAATACGGTTGCGTTTCCATCTGCGTCAAAGTGTACAATGCAGAGATTGGCAACTGCTGTAACGCCTTCTGGTAATTTGATTTTAATATACAGGGTTCCATTTGGCTGTACTTCGGCATTGCCTTTAAGCAGCTGAATATTCATCGCTGCGAGAACCTTGCTGTTTTTTCCAACAGTGGCTTCTGCACCAGCCTGAATCGCTGACATTTCTTTTTCAGGTTCACTGACTTTCAGCTCGACACCTTCCGCCACTACGCCTTCATCTGCAGAAGCTGCAACGTCAATTTTCTGTCCGTCTTCCGCAGTGGTTTCCTGCTTTTCATCAAAAGCAGGATTTTCCGGGGCTACGGGTACAGGTTTTACGACAACGCTGAACGCATTTTCGATCGCGGCGTTTTTATAAGTAACTTTGACCGGGTAAGTGCCCGCTTTGTTCATATCGATGCCAGAGCACATATCGGCAGTTAAATTCACCTGTTCAGAAGTGCCGTTATCATAAGCAACATCCAGCTTACCGCCTGAAGTATTCAGCGTCTTGCCTTCAATGTATTCTGTTACACTCGGAGCGCTGCTTAACACCAGGCTGCTGACTGTTTTTTCATTAACTGTGATTTGGAATGTGGTGGTCTTCCCATTATAGGAAACTTTGACGTCCTGCTGGCCTACTTTGTTCATATCATAGCCGGAGCACATGTCCGTCGTTAAATCTACAATATCGGTTGTATTGTTATCATAAATCAGATCCAGCTTGCCGCCTGTCACATCAAAAGCCTGGCCTTCGATATAGATTGTTTTTGCCGGTTTGGTTGTCACTTTAATTTCAGTTAAGGACTTATCCAGAACTTTAATGTCAAAACTGGTTGTCTTTCCTTCATAGGTAACGGTCACTCGATGCGTTCCCACAACCGTCAAGTTGTCAACTGAACACATTTCATTGGTCAGGTCAACACTTTCACTTTTGCCGTTATCATAGGTTAATTTTACTTTTCCGCCTTCAACATTTAGATCCTTTTGCTTGCCGGTAATGTACTCTACCTGAGTCGGATTTGTTTCCATTGAAATACTTTCCAATGTTTTAGCAGTAATATTAATTTTAAAGCTTGTTGTCTGTCCGCCGTAGCTGACTGTTACTGTCTGTTCACCGGTTTTCTTCATATCTGCACTGCACATATCCTTTGTCATATCGACAACCTTTGTGCTGCCGTCTGTCATGGTAACATCCAGCTTACCACCTGTTACATCCAACTCCTGATCTTCAATATAATTAAGTTTTGCAGGCAGCGTATTAACCGCAATGGATTTTGCGCTTACCTTAGTAACGGTTACTGCACAGGAAGCCGTTTTAGCTCCGACTTTTGCCGTGATGGTCGCATTTCCGGCCGCTACCCCCTTGACAAGGCCGTCATTTACGGTTGCGACGGCAGGGTTGCTGCTTGACCATTCCACTGTTTTGTCATCAGTGGTGTCTTCCGGATTATAGGCAACGCTCAGCTGTTCGCTGGCATTTTCGTTAAGACTCAATGATGTTTTGTTTAAAGCGATGCTTTCAAGTGGAGATGCAACTGTTACGCTCGCGCCTGTGGCAGTCACAACATTTGCCTGTCTGTCAGCCGTTGTAGAACTGGGGACATTCAGGCTGATGTCCGTTGCGCCAGCTGCTGCGGTGTCTTTTACTTTAAAAATAACATTAAAGAGGTTGCCTCCAGCTGTAATCCCTGGCCAATCGGGATCAATCGGTTTGTCGTTGTCATCTTTTGGTCCGGTGGAGATATATCCATATTTAAGCATACCATTTGTCGGATTATATTCTACTGAGCCGCCTGATGCTTTCAGGACCTCTCCTTTTGTCAGATCGACATATTCCAAAACATCTGAGTCATAGGCCACTTCTGCATTAAAAGCTGCTACATAGGAATTTTCAGACAAATTGATCGCAACAGTAATCTGGTCTCCTTTCTGTACCAAAGTTTTGTCCGGCGCCGCTGTATAGTTTGCAGCCGGTCCCTCCGCCGCACTTGCCGCCGGCAAAAATGAAAAGATCATTGCAAAGGTCACTAAAAGTGATGTCAATCTTTTCGTCACTGTTTTCTTCTTCATTTTTTTACCTCTTTCTTAAATTGTTTTATATTTGATTTAATAAAAAAGACTCTTTCGGTATATACCGAAAGAGTCAGCTGTCTGCTATTGGGTACACTGAGCCTCTGACGGTATAAGACTGCCCAGTCCGAGGACAGTTTACAAAATCAGGTGTCTGACTTACCGCTTTAGCGGCTCACAGCAGTGGCTCTGTTGAAGATTCTCACTTCATTTCCCTACATCATTCAATTGTCTGAACTAAAAAACTTCCACATTGTGGAAGCCTGTACAAATCTATAAAATTTGCTGTGTTTCCACTCGAAACTCTTGGAATAAGTTCCTGACTTTCACAGTAGCGGTGGAGCTGTCGGCCAACGGCCTTCTTCCTTTTTTTAGTCCCAAATCATCTATGAAATTGTTTATTTCCTGTTCATTATAGCTTAAAATCTTTCAAATTGCAAGAGCATTTTATAACCTTAACGGATGTTTCATCACTGTTGCAATTTTTCTCTAAAAGTTATATGATTATGATAATATAAAGATTTTAAACATTCGGAGGTTCATATGCAAAATTCTCATTCGTCCAAAAGTACCGGACCCCAGACAAATATTTCGGCCTGGTGGCTGCTGCTCATTTCAGGTGTCGTTATTCTTCCTGTTGTCTTTTTGACCGGGATCACTGTCCAGGGACGCTACGTTTATCTGGCTCCCTATCTTTCAATCACCTTTGGCCTTGTGTCCATCCTGAGTATTATCATCACTGTTTTAAACCGCAAAAGAATTTCCGGCTGGGGTTTAATGCTGGCTCCGTCTATTGTATTACTTCTTCTGGCCGGATTCATCGCCTTTATCGGCTTAACCTCTAAGATCAACGAAAATGTCTTTGCCTTTTACATCGGCTTTGCCTTTTTCTTTGCCAGCTTTTTTACCGTCAGCTTTTCCTTTGCAATGAAAAATTTTATGATTAAGCTATGGCCGCTCACACTGTGTTTTAGCATTCTGACCATGCTGCTGAGCATGGGACTCTTTCTCTATCCCCTGCACGAAGCGCTCATGCTGCAGACATGGACGGTCTTTGCCTGGATCAGTCTTTTATTGACCCACCTTATCACTGCATTTCTGGTACTTTTTTCAAATAAGCAGTCTAAAAAAAGCGTCGTTCAGGTAACCGGAATATAAAATTTATCGCCACAAAAACAAAGGCTCATCCTGTGTGATTACCAGGATGAGCCTTTATTGCGTCATTTTTACCGCACATACCGCAGTCCATTCATAATATTTTCAAGAATCAGCAGCGCGCCCTTTTCGCCAAACAACGCTTTTTCAGTAATATCCAGGTAGCCCAGGCTGGGCAGGGCTATCTCCATCCCGCAGCAGGCGCAATCGTTGAGTTTGAGCTGGGCAATGGTGCTGCCGTCAGCAAAGACGATCTGGGTTTCTGTGCTGTTTACTGGATTCTCCAGAGAAGCCTCGCATCCAATCCCGGCAAGCAGTTCTCTTAAACGTGCCTCAAAAACTGGATCGGTATCATCCAGTCCCTCTACCGCTGCCGGAATCATGCCCAGATATTCCGTCAGCCATTTTACCAGCGCATAGGAAACGGAACTTTCCGCCTTTACCGAAAACAAAGCGCCCTTTGGCAATCCCAGCAAAGAAGCGTACCGCGATAAAAACAGATAGCTCCTGGCCCTGGCTTTTTCGATTTCGGCCAGAGCTGGCTGAGGGTCGGCGTCCAGATAAAGGCATATCTGTTTTAGAAAGGCTTCGGTGGCGTCAAAACCAATGGGCGGTCCCTCCTGCGGCACAAGGTAATCGGTACCATGCAGGGTCTTTAGATATTCTGCCAGCTTTAGGCCATACTCGGGATAAACGACGATGTTCACAGCGGCCTGGACCGCGCTACGCAGTTTTTCCAGCGGATCCTGCGCCCCCGGCGCGCTGACGACGATAATACCGCAAAGCCCCAGAAGCCGTCTTATCTCGGCGACATTGTTGTCATAATATTTTTGCTGGATACACATTCCGAGCAGGTTTACGCTTTTGGGGACTGTCTTCTCAGGCGGCATTTCCAGCTTTTCAAAAACCTGTACCAGCGCATTTTGAACCCCCTCCCCAAAGGTGCCGGAATAACCGCTGTTTTCGATGCTGAAACAGGGCGTATCCTGAATGGCCTTCTGCAAAGCCAGGTTCAGATCATCGCCGATCAGAGCCGCACCCGGCGAGTTGACCACGACAACTAAGCCATATCCCTTTTCCTGCGCACTCTCGAGAATTGCAGACAGCTTTTCACCGCTTCCGTAAACATAATCATGCCCGTCGAGATAGGTGCAGGGAACCCGGGGCTGTCCGAAATAAAACTGTTCTGAAAAGAACAAAGGATCAAAGGACAGAGAACGGACAAACTGCTCATCAGAGATGGCGCTGTGGTAAAATTTACAGCCTGTCGGGCCATTGAGAATCACACAGGCATCCCGGATTCCCTCCAGCGCAAAGATCGCGCCTGTCAGGCTGTCAGGCAAAATATTTTCGGTATAAGGCTTCATCTTTTTTCCATCCTTCTTTTAAGTCAAGTTTAAACACATCGCACCAGCGCCGCGCCATTTTTATGCCGCTCATAAAACCAACCTCCGGACACAGGGGAATGGTATCGGTATTGACCGCGCCATCCAGGTCTGTCGAAATATAATTAGCCAGCAAAAGGTCAGGTTTCAAACGCTTGATATCACTCTGCCTTGTCTCCTGAGTGTAATTTAAACACAGCTCTCCAATCTGCTTTTCGAAATGGGTTGCAAAAGCGTTGTCCTGGGAAAAATCAAGGACACCCACCAAACAGATCTCCATTTCCAGATCAACCGCGGTTTTCAAAATCCACTCAATGTTGTGGTTATAGGTGACAACCATAAGGCGTTTGCCTTTCAGGTAGGGCTTCAGCTTTTTGATCTCCTGATCATAGTGCGCCTCATATTCATGGATAACCGACGCTGTCAGGCTTTCCTTATCAAAATATGCCGCAACCTGATTCAGCCAGTCCTTTGTCTCCTCCATACCTACCGGGAAAGGCTTATCCAAAAATACCGCATCGTATTCTGAAGTCAAAAAATCACGGATGGTCCGCCCCATATAATCGTTGTAGGCCAGTAAATTAAGGCCGGCCTTCATGAAATTTTCAATGGCCTCGGGCGTTGTCTCATAAAGGAACCGGCAATTGATCTTAATACCCAGAGCCTTCAGCAGCGTTTTAATCGTCTGGTAGTTTTCCGGCGTTACATAAGCCACCATCTTCTCCGCAATAAAATTCACTGTATCCGGTTCGGTCTTTACATTTGGATCAATCAGGCTTCTCCCAATGCTGACATAGGCTTCTATGATCCCCTGAAGGTAGTCGCCTGTGATATTGCCCTCTGTCTTTATGAGGACGATGCGGGTGTCCGGTGTTTCCATTTTCCTTATAATATCAACATCCTCCCCGATAATGCCGCTGGGGCAGGTCGTGAGTATAAAGATAACTTTTGGCTTCTGGGCCAGCAGCGCCGCTACCTTTCTTTTCAGGGTTTCAATCCCGCCAAAAACCATAATGCCCTCATTCATTTCAGATGAAACAATGGGCGGCGCCACCTGCATAGGCAAAACGGTTCCGCGCTCCAGCAGTGTCTTCCGCCCAATGGAGGTAATGCTCTGATAGGTGATATGGGCGCAGCTTTTGGGACCATGGGCCAGGCAGACGCTGTCTGCAACCATAACTGCAATGCCCATAGCACCGCTGAAGGCACAGCCGTGCAGGGGTTCCCGCTCAATGAGATTTTTTGAAAAGAACTGCTGTCGGACAGGTGCTTCGCCTTTTTCAAACTGGAGTTTTGGGGCTGCTTTCACCGGGCGTGGTTTTTCCCGCTCCAGCACCACCCGTTCAAGCTCCTCGTCTGTCAGGGGAGCCGCGGGATAGAGCGTTGTGTTGCCGGCAATATATTCTGCCAGACCCTCAAACTGCCCGCCGATCTCCGATTCCGGATAGCGCTCCATCAGGCAGCAACCCTCCTGTTCACTTTCTGCAAAAAGACCGCTTCTGGGTATTTTGGCCAAAACAGGGAGCCCCACCGCCTTTGCAAAACGCTCGACACGCTCGTATTCGCCCTCCACATTTCTGGAATTGAAAATGATTCCTCCGGCCCGGTGCTTTTCAAAATCGTAATTCTGGAGCCCTCTCAGAATGTTGTTGGCCGCATAAACCGACATAAATTCGCCCGAGGTGACAATGTATACCTGATCCGCATACTCTCTTCGCATGGGTACAGCAAAACCGCCGCACACCACATCGCCCAGCACGTCGTACAGGATGAAGTCATAGGCGGCGCCGCGCACACCTAAACGGTCAAGGAGCTCAAAGGTAGTCAAAATACCACGCCCCGCACAGCCCACTCCGGGCTCTGGTCCGCCGGCCTCCACACAGTGAATACCGCTGAATCCTTCGGTGATAATGTCCTCCGGCCGGCATTTATCCGGCGCTGTATCCTTGAGGTAATCCAGCACCGTCGTATTTTCCTGCCCGTGCAGAAGCAGGCGGGTAGAATCATGTTTAGGATCACACCCCACCTGCAAAACGCTTTTTCCCTTTTTTGCAAAAGCAACTGACAAATTGGCGGAAATGGTTGATTTGCCAATCCCACCCTTTCCATAAACGGCGATTTCTCTCATGACTCTGCCTTCCTGCATCTTTTAAATTAATCATAAACCATATCGAAAATAAAATCCAACGATAAAATCTGTTTCACACATTCCCTAAATAAAGCAGAACACTATCTCAGAAGTTCTAATAATTCATCGTAGTCGCCTATTTCGTGAATGGTTTTATCCTTTTTAATGATCCCAATATATTTTTCTAATAAACCATCTGTAAAATCACGCTTCAGGCAGCCTGTATGCAGATAGATTTCGCCCCGCAATGTCTCAAGCCCCTGTAAATTGTTGATGTTGCCATATCCGAAGGGCACGTCCGCAATCAGAATAACATCAGCAGTGCGCATCAGCTCCAGATTTTCTTTTTGCTTTTCGATTGAAATGGTTGTAAAAGGGCGCTCCTCAATCATCTCTAGGCCTAAAGCCCTGCAGACCAGCCAGTCGTCACTCCCCTCATTCATGACCCCAACCGTCAGCCTGTGTCCCTCATCATCCAGTTCCTCAATGATCCGCGAAGCAGAATTGCCGCCACAGATCACGTGGATGTGCAGAGGATGCTCAACCTGTTTTGTTTTGAGAACCCTTACGGGGATGACCTCCGGCTTTTCAAAAATCCGGTTATTCCAGATAAACATCTTCATATCATACAATTTTTTAAGATTATCTTGGACAATCACCTCTGCCGGCGTACCATCCGCCACCACGCGTCCTCCCTGAATCATAATCAGCCGTTCACAAAAACGGGCGGCAAGATTAAGGTCGTGCAGTACAGCGACAACCGTCATCCCTTTTTGGGTGTTCAGCTCCTTAATCAACTCCATAACCTCTATCTGATGGTGAATATCCAAAGCGGAAGTGGGCTCATCCAACAGCAGAATATCCGGCTCCTGGGCGATGGCCCTGGCCAGAATTACCCGCTGCTTTTCGCCGCCGCTGAGTTCGTTAAACAAGCGGCGCTTAAACTGCAGAGTCTTAGTCATGAGCATTGCTTTTTCAACAATGTCATAGTCTTTTGAACTCTCTTTATCCCGATAGCTCAGATAAGGATTTCTTCCCATGAGTACGATCTCTTCCACAGAAAAGTCGTATTCAATACTGAAAGACTGCGGAACCACTGCAATAAGCTGAGAACGTTCCCTCTGCTTCAGGCCTGCGTTGTTCTTTCCCTCAATGGTAATGTTCCCCTCTGTGGTCGGCAGCAGCCCTGATAAACATTTTAAAAGGGTTGATTTTCCAGTTCCATTTGAACCGATCAGTCCTACAAAATCGCCTTGGTAGATATCTGCGGTAAACCCTTTAATAATCTCTTTTCCCGGATAACCGGTATGCACACCCTTAAAACTCAGAATCGCCGGATTACTCATCTCAGGTGCCTCCCTTCTTAGACTTCCGCAGCAGATAAATGAAAAACGGTCCACCGAAGGCGGCGGTTATAATCCCCACCGGTATCTCCTGAGAAGACACAGTTCGGGCCAGCGTATCACAGATAATAAGAAAGGTACCGCCGAATACCAGAGAAAAAGGAACCAGAATGCGGTGTTTAGGACCCGTGAGCATCCGGACCACATGAGGCACAACCAGCCCCACAAAGCCGATAATTCCAGTCACAGAGACAACCGCAGCTGTGATAATGGAGGAGGAAACAAGCACCTTTTTCTTGAGCGCCTCGGTATTTACCCCAAGCTGCGTGGCTGTATCCTCACCTAGCAGCATAATATCCAGCTCCCTTAATGATGTAAATAAAATCAGCAGTCCCACGATCACGTAAGGCAGTACGATCAAAACCTGATTCCAGCCTTTTCCATTCAGGCTTCCCATGGTCCAAAACATAATCTGGTTCATGCTCTGAACATTAAAAATCATCAGCAGAGACATAAACGCACTCAAAGACTGGCCCACTGCAATACCACTCAGCAGCAGTGACGCAACCGGAACCTTGCGCCCTACCTTTGAGATGCTGTATACCAAAAAAATCGTTAAAAAAGCCCCAATAAAAGCCAGCAGTGCAGTGCCGTTTAGCCCCAGAATACTGGCAGAAAAGTTCATAATAATTCCAATGGAAGCGCCCAGAGCTGCCCCGGATGATACCCCCAAAATAAACGGATCGGCCATAGGATTTTTGAAAATCCCCTGATAGGCGGCACCGCATACCGCAAGTGCACCTCCTGTTAAAAATCCTAAAAGAACTCTCGGCAGACGTACGTTCCAGATAATGGCAATATTTCCCTGTGCAATGCCCTCCATGTTGACCGGTAAATGCAAAATTTCATGCAAAAGAATCCTGTTGGCATCGCCAAAAGGGATGGCTGTAATTCCGATAATTGTACAGAAATAAATAAGAACGACACATCCGATAATCGATATCGGCATGATGTACCTTTTAACTTTTTTGTTCATACTTCTCCCCTCCGATTTCTCCATTATAAAAAAACAAAAAATCCGGCCTTTCTCAATATACTAAGAAAGGTCGGATTGATAACAATATAAACATATTATTCAATACTCGCTCCACTTCCCTCCGAAGTGCAGACCTTTTTTAAGTATCCTGACTCATGCATCTTCCTCCATTCTCCCTTCCCATCCATACCCAATGGACAGTGGTTATGAGAACTTTGTTCGCATTTACAGTAGCGGGGGCTGTAACGGATTCTAACCGTTTTCCTTATAGATTCATCTCTTATTTAATTTTTTTGATTATAACACAGATCGCTTGGTTCTTCAACTTTATAAAGATTTATCCTGTTTTGCTATTTTATTTCTTCTAGTATTGTTTCGTTTTGTTTATGAATGCCACACTACTGCCCGCACTGCCACCTGTACGACTCACCCTACCAGTATACCTTGACGGCACGAACCATCGGCAGATCCATGGTTCATTTTTTCTTCACATCCCACAACAGCCACGCCCGCTCCATTTCCTTTCACAGGTCTTTTCTTCGGTATAGCAGACATGCCAGAAAAAAGGATACCCCATATAGGACAATTGAAGCCAGCAGCAGTGCATTAAAAACTGCTGTAGCGGAAAACTTAAAATAATATCCAAACACGCCGAGCAGTCCCCAAAAAAGTGCCACGCCAACCAACACGGCCAGAACTGTGAAGCGGGAGGTCCTCATGTTGAACATTATGACCATCGCGTTAAGCATCAGCATTATCGGCACCGCTGTGACAACATCTGCCATTAAATCGCCCAGCGTAAGGTTCAGGTGCAACACCGCATTGAATAGGACCGTGACAAAGAGGCCTAAGACCATGCCAATGAGCATCAGCATAACCGACAACAGGTATTTTGACAACACCACCTGCATTCTGCTCACAGGCAGAGTAATCGCAAATTTCTCCCACTCTGAGGAGCGGTCAAACCCAATGGTTCCCTCGACGCTTGAGAACACAAGCCCGACAATCGCACAATTATTTCCAGCGCCAAAAGCGGTGAGCAGCAAAACCAAAACCGCTGAAACCAACAGCATATAGGTCAGACGATATTTAACGATGACATGCATATCCTTTATCATCAAACCAAGCATTTTCTGCACTTCCTCTCTTTCATAAATCCATCGTTGTGTAACGTCGGCATACCGTAACGTACGAACAAAAGTACACTGCCCCTGCAAGCATACTCAAAACTGCAAAATATACAATGGGATGAATATTGTGAAGCCAGCCAGGCACCATGAGCAGCAGTATTAGCCCAGCCGCCCCGGCAGCAAGCAGCGTAACAAACAACAGCTTTTTTCTTACCAGTTTTATGGGAATCAGGCAGACGGGCAGATCAACTGCACCGATACAGAGCGCCAGAACAGCACTTGAAAGTGCATAACCTGTCATCTCAAAACGTACCAGCGGATATCCAAAAACAGTACAGATAACGCGTGTTAAAACAACGCCATAAACCAAACCGATCATCCCTGTAACCGCAAAGAGCAGGTATTTACTCTGAACGATGTTTTTTCGTGATACCGGCATAACCACAGAGCTTTTCTCCCAACCAGAGTTTCTGTCGTAAAAAAGATTTCCATTCACAAAATACACTACCAATACCAACGGAAGCCACATCTGGTTTTTCATCCCAAGAGCGCCTAGCGCAAAGGCTGCAAAAGCTGCTTCAAAAAGGGTAGCCCCGACACCACTTTTAGTCATTATATGGCTATCTTTTATCAGTAAACCCCTCATTTTTTCTCCCCTTTGCGTACATCAACAACAATTCATCAATCGAAACCGGATCAACGACCAGTTGTGGATATTTTTTCATTATTTTCTCCCGATTATCGACCAGTACATCCCATTCATAATCCCGTTCATAAGAGAGCAGCATCTCTTCTTTCGGCAAAGCCTGAAAGGCCACCCGCCCGCACCTCAGAATACCGTAACCGCCCAGTAATTGATCCTTCTGATGGTCTAAAATCACCTCACCCTCATGCATACAGATGATGTAATCCGCAACCCTTTCCAGATCTTTTGTGATCTGAGAGGTGATAAGAATTCCATTCTCTTCATCCTGGACAAAATCCAGAAACAAATCATAGATTTCCTCCCGGATAACCGGATCAAGGCCGCTGGTTGCCTCGTCCAGGATCAGCAGTTTTGGTTTGTGGGACAAGGCCGAGATAATGGCATGCTTCTGGCACATGCCTCTGGAAAATTCTATCAGCTTTTTATCCGCCGGTAATTTCATTCTTTCCAGATACATCTCATAGGTCTGACTGTCCCACTGCCGGTATATTTTAGAAAGCATTCTGCCGATTTGCCTCGGTGTCATGGTTACCGGATAATTCGTCTGCTCAAAAATCACACCGAGTTGTTCCCGGTCCTTATTTTTCAAGTTCAGGCTTTTCTTTCCAAGTATCGCTACCTCACCGGAATCCATAAAGTCGATATTCAGGGCACATTTAATAATAGTACTCTTGCCTGAGCCATTTTCACCGACCATTCCGACGATTGCACCACTGGGAACAGAGAAAGAAACATTCTTCAGGCTAAAATCTGCATATTTTTTGCACATTCCATGAATTTCCATAATATTCTGCATTTTATTCCTCCCCTTCGTAAAAAATCGTCAGTAACTCGACGAGCTTTCCCACCGGAATCCCATTACTCCGGCCTATTTCCGCTGCCTGTATCAGGTGCTCCTCTGCCTGCCGCAGCTTTTCTTCCCGAATAAAATCCTTATTCTGGGAAGACACAAAGGTTCCCTTTCCTGTAACCGTTTCTATAAAACCATCCCGCTGCAATTCCTCGTAAGCGTGCTGCGCTGTAATAACGCTGATATGCAGCGACTTTGCCAACGCTCGCATAGATGGCAAAAGTTCTCCAGGCTGAAGCTCGCCGCTCATAATCGCCTGTTTTACCTGACTGCTGATTTGTTCATAAATAGGTTTGCTTACGTTATTGCTGATAATTAAATCCAAGCATTCCCACCTCTTTTTCGTTTAACTGTATTATATTGTACTTATCGTTTAAGTACAGTATAGCACAATTTAACACTTTGTCAAGTTTAATTATATTTATGTTTTTCCTTCTCTATACCCTGATTTTCAACCATATTCGTTATCTTTTTTCATTTTTGGATGCTCTCGATGAACTCTCTGATATTTTCATTGCTGTCATAACGGCATTCACTCATGATTTCCGAAGTCAACCATTTTTTCCGTACAAGATGCTTAACGGCATTTTCACGGCAGCCGGAGCAAAGAGAATTCTGGTAGATGTAGTGCAGGAGCTCTCTTGGATACTCCCGGCCGTCTCCTTGTTCGAACGCCCAGAGAATGTGATGCACAACTCCGTGCCACCCATTCGAACCAGAGTAGGTAACAGGCAAACGATATAAAGCCCTGAGCAGTTTTTCTTTGTCGCTTTTACAGTAGTTGGTAATAAGCATACAGATCGCATTTGCCGTGTATTCTTTTTGTGGCAGTAGTTCAAATGCCAGTGTCCTTACTTCCTCACCTCTGCATTTTTCCAGCACCATCAGCGCGGCCTCACGGAGCTGTTGATTCCCTGAGCGGACGTCTGCAATAATTGCTTCGCATGGACCGGGAAAACCTACTCCAAAAAACGTGGACAGGAGCACTGCCTTTACCGATGGGTTATTGCAGGCAAGAATATGCTCCGCCAATTTTTTCTTTTCTTCATTACTGGCTGCTCTTCTGAATTGAACTCTTTTTGCAATGGGCAGTTCGCCCTTGGACGCCGCCACGAAAAGCTCGGCGGCGGTTGGGACCGGCGCTGGCTCTTGCACTGTGTTGGTTTTTGCCGGTTCTGTCATCTGGCCGCAAAAGCAGGCAAGGTTCTCTGAATCTTTAGCCGCCTTCAAAAGATGTTTACATAAGAGTTTCGCTCCGAGCATACTTTTACCTTCGTCGATAAACCATAAAAAGTCAATTCCAGTAAAGCCGGGCTTTCCAAATAAAGCCCCAATATCAGATGCGATCGAAACATATCTGTCCACTCCATCCAAAGCGGTTAAAACAATACACAGGGTTTCAAAGTCATCCAGCACAAGGCTGCATGCTCTGGAACCACGATGCGCGCGGCGAAGCTTATGATAAAGGACATCGTACTTTTCATAGAGCGCCGTCCTTGCTGCTGCATTTCCGCCTTGCGCAAAGCACAGGAGGATTTCGCAATGATGGATGAACAGCCAAAACTGCCATCCGCCGGTTGAGTGCATCTTCTTCAGAGCTCCAGCAATCGGCTCTACGAAATATGCTTCATCATCATAGTAGGATGCAAGCTCATAGATATAGCGCGCCCTGGTTCCCTCGCATTGGGGATCCAATGCCAGCTTTCGCAGACATCCCCAGAGAATGATATCACGATACTGCTCGATATCGCCGGCGGATTCGAGTGTCAGCATGCAGCTTCCCAGGCCGCGCTGCATTGCACACTTAAAACCTGATTTCGTCATATACTTACCTCAAAGCACTTTATAAATATGAAGCACCCGCCAGTCCTCATCTTCAATACTGCCAGGGAGCCACTTCCCCAATTGTATGATAACCTCCCGAAAACACACAGCATCCTCGTACGCGCTAAACAAACCATAAGCATTCAATTTTTCTGTAAAATACTGCGTTATAACATTATGTACGGGAGATGAACCTCTAAAGAAGCCCTCTCCTACCATCGAATAACCACCCACTCCAGTAACATCCACACCATAATATTTAGACTTATGCGGGCAGTTTTTGTGTTCGCTGAAGTAGATCACCTCATAAGATTTTCCGGTTTCCAATGCTGCTAGATTGGCGTATTCCTTTAGCTCATCAATTGTGAGTTCAGTGGTGACGCCCATCTTTTCTGATTCTATATGTTCGATTTCCTTTTCCCACAGCCAAAGATACCGTTTGTTTGTACCTGATCCGTGAGGTACTCCTACTCGATGGAGACCTTTATACGTCTCCTTCACAAATGGCATCGGTGTTGATAATACTTTGTAACATCCCATTTGAACCTCCTATTGAAGTTGTTGCAGAATCCATTCCATGGCTTGTCTTGATACTGGAATATGAAGTCTTTTCTTCCCAAAATGAACATGCGGTCTATTCTAGTCATCCGTATTAGGGTGTCCCAATGAGCGAACATTTCAACATCAAATTGCATTGCCAACTGTATATTTTCCCCATTTCATTTGAATGAGATTTAATACTTGACCTGTTTTCTTTATGGGATATTGAAATATTCACAATAGACACTGCCCCGCAGCCATTAGTTGATATGAAGTATGCGCCGTTCAAGGCGCATTCTCCCAGTCTATGCTGTAGTCATCGTCAAATTATTGTGGCCGAATCAGCATATGATTTTCATCTTCCTCATATATAAAGGCTTCGTAGGATTCAATCTGCTCTGGAAAGGGCTCACCATACGTACAACATTCAAGAAAACGTCCCCCTTCTTTCCTGATAAAAAACAGAAACCCTACCTCAATGCTATTATTGAGAATCGCTCCAACATCAGAATCAATTATTATGTCTTCTTTGCTTAATATATCTTCTTTGTTATAATAAGTAAAGAATCCGACGCCTGTAAATTCCCTGCTCATAATGCGTGCCTTATTGATTTGATCCCGCAAATCAGGACGATCACGAAACATTAATGTTATAACTTCTTTTTCCATTTTCTCTTGAATCGTATTCAAAACGCACTACCTCCTATTTCGGTATAAAAAAGTTCCGATTCGAACAATCCCATTTATTACGTTTCCCTTAACAAAAATAGTATATCCATTTACTACAACAGGCACATTCTTAAAAAGTCCGTTGGCCAAATTTAATTGTGTAATCGCATTATATACAGCAGTATACGCACTTTGCTGATTGCCCGCCAAAAGAATTTAGAAAAGCTGTCAATTGATGACCCGGATTCCCAAATATATGGAACAAATCATTATTGGAGTTCTTTCCATAACTGTTAAACCTTGGAATTCTTCTCACGTTTGTTAGATGTCCCCTTGACAAACTTATCCACTTAAAACACATCTAAATTATAGTCTTTATACTCATACAAATTAATCATATTCTTTTGTCTTTCCGATTTCAAATGCTGATGGCATAAGCTAATGAGATAAGTATATCAAAATTCATACAAATATTTTTAAGAAAAAAGGGCGGTTTAGTCTTTAAATTTCTCCTTAAGTTTTGGTATATCTTTCAGATCAATCCATTCCTCTGTGTAGCCACAATGGCAGCATACATATCGAGGTACTTTCACATACGAAAAAATTATCCTTCCAATCGGAATGTTATTGCCTGCACCATAGGCTTTTGCACTTCCCTCAATACGAACAATCTCTGTACTCTGGCATTTTGGACATTTTTTTGTGTTTTTCATTTTTTCCTCCTGAATGAATCCCCTTGTGCTTTATTGCTTTACCTGCTCTAATTAATCGCTTGTACTTTCTTCCGGTTTTTCTGCTTTTTAATGCCTGCCGCACGAATTGTTACGATTTCTTACAACGTTTATCCCTCCATTTTTAGCTCCGCAATCCGCTTCTCATCCAGATAATGCGTCGCGTATGCTCTTTCGATTTCTGCTCTGCCGCTTTTACTAAATTGCAGCCTTATTACCGGCTGATGCCCCTGCCCATTTTTCTTCTTCATTCCCCATTGTTTATAGTATGTCTGCGAGGGCTTTAACTGTTTTTTTGTGCATACACGCTTATCTGGTGCATGATAAAAGACAGATTTTTCAGATTAAGGCTACAGACCCTTTCCAGAAAGGCTACCCGCCCAAAGCGCCAGTCCTCATATTTAGCTTT
>NZ_QUDF01000020.1:0-52899 GCF_003477535.1 Eubacterium sp. AM05-23 | reverse complement strand
TTCCATCAGCTGGAATTTCAGGTTTTATGGTACTATTCTCTTTTCTATGACCCTTACAGCTTTTCGCTGTAATCGTTGTTCCCTCTTGCGGAGAGAACCTCTATATTTTAGCATCTTGTTTTTTCAATGTCAAGCTCTTTTTGAACTTTTTTAAAAAAACTTTTATGCGAAGTGGTGATTTCTCACTCACTTGCTGTCTCACTTGCGACAGCTTCATTATTATACGACGATGCTTTAGGAATGTCAATACCTTTTCTAAACTTTTTTCGCATTTTTTTATCATTGTTTTTAAGCGGTTTCTCTGCTATATTGTTTTTAAAGAATATCTACATTATATAAGGGAGAGGGAGTATTGTTATGAAGGTTCTATCAGTTGTTGGTTCTCCTCGTAGGGACGGAAGCACCGCCCAGGTCGTCGAGTACCTCACAAATAATCTGGAGGGTATCGAGAAGGAGCTTGTTTATTTGAGCGACTATAAGCTACACCCCTGTTTAGGCTGTATGCTCTGTGTCCATACCAACCGCTGTGTACAGGAGGACGGCTGGGACTCTATTCAGACCAGTCTCATGGAGGCTGATGTCCTGATTCTTGGGTTTCCCACCTACTACGCGTTTTCTCTGGGCTTTAACGCTATGACCCATGTTTTTCTGGAGCGCTGGTTTGCTCTGCGTCACCTGGGCGTCAAGCTTAATCTCAAAAAAATTGTCTGTGTGGTGTCCTCCGGCACCAGCCCTGAGGTCGCTCAGAAAGGTCTGACCGACTTTTTCGTGAACTACCATCGTCTGCCAGCTCCGGAATTTCTAAATATTCAAACGCCCATCGCCTGTATGACCTGCGGTGTGGGCGACGTCTGTGAAATGAGCGGTCTGGCGTTGATGGCCCAGGATGGCATTATCTACACGCCAGATATGAAGCCTGATTTATCCAGGCAGCCCGAGGTTTTTGAAAAGGCCACCCAGATCGCTGCGTCCATTTCTGCGTTAAAGGATTAACCCTCTAACCGCTGTTTTCTTCTGAGAGCAGCGGTTAATTTTATGTAATTGATTGAGTTTAAGACTTTACTCTGTTAGAATGAACCTATAAAGGTTATATATTATACAGAAAATGAGGCATTATGAAAACAAAAGACTTAAAAAAGATGGTGAAGTCCGTAATCGAAAACTCCAGATACAGGCCGATGCGCTTTAAGGATCTGGCATACCTTTTGGATCTTCACAATAAAAAAGATAAACAGATGCTGAACAACCTGCTGACCGAGATGGTGCGGAAGGGCAAAATTGCCTGCGACCATCAGGAGCGCTATGTCAACATCAAAGACGAAAAAAGAATTACCGGAATCCTTCAGGGACACTCCAGAGGCTTTGGTTTTGTGACCCCGGACGATGAGAGCATAGATCAGGATATTTTTATTGCCCCCAGCTCCTTGAACGGTGCCCTGGACATGGACCGGGTGGAGGTGCGCCTCCTCACAACTGCCAAAGACCGCCGGGCAGAGGGAGAAATTGTCAAAGTGCTCGAACGCGGGCGCAGCAAACTGGTGGGCCGTTTCGAGCTGCACAAAAATTTTGGTTTTGTCATCCCAGACAACGATAAGCTGAATAAAGATATCTTTATCCCCGAACGCTATATGTACGGTGCCCACACCAATGACAAGGTTGTTGTAAGCGTAACGGTCTGGCCTGACGGCGGCCAAAATCCTGAGGGCCGTATCGTGGAGGTTCTCGGAAGCGCTGACGACCCGAGGATTGACGTTCTGTCCATTTTCAGAGAATTTGATGTGCCCATGGAATTTTCCGAGGAGACTCTCCGGGATGCCAATATGCTGAGTGATACAATCACACCCGAAATGTTAAAAAACCGCGTTGACCTGAGAGGCGAGACGATCTTTACCATTGACGGTGACGACGCCAAGGATTTTGATGACGCCGTCTCTCTGAATATGAATGAAAAGGGCCATTATGTGCTGGGCGTTCACATCGCAGATGTCAGCCACTATATCACCGAACGGGGCGCCATTGACCAGGAGGCTTACGAACGGGGGACCAGCATTTATGCCATCGACCAAGTCATCCCAATGCTCCCCTTCAATCTTTCCAACAACGTATGCAGCCTCAAGCCAGACGTGGATCGTCTGACTATGAGCTGTATCATGGAAATTGATGGCAAAGGCAATATCTTAAGCTACGATATTTTCAAATCCGTGATTCACTCGGCTGCCCGCATGACCTATGGCCAGGTAAACCGGCTGTTGGACGGTGTCCATGATGGGGGCACAGCAGCCCTCGAGCCATTTGAGAGCATCCTCTTTCAAATGGAGGAGCTGATGTCCATTCTTTATAATGAACGCCGGATTCAGCGGGGCGCGGTCGACTTTGATTTTCCAGAGCCCAAAATCACGCTGGACAAAAAGGGTTATCCCTGTGAGATTGTTGCCTTGGAACGCGGAATCTCCGAACGAATTATCGAGGAATTTATGCTGGCCGCCAATGAAACAGTCGCCGCCCATATCGAAAAAACCGGCCTGCCTTTTATCTTCCGCAACCATCCGGAGCCCGATCCCGAAAAACTGACAGCCTTCCGCACCTTTATCGGACGCTTTGGCTTCAGCCTTGGCGAGGAGGACACCCCAGTGACGGGGAAAGATTTTCAGAAACTACAAAAGGATATTGAAGATTCCTCCGAGGAAAATGTCATTACCCGTCTGATGCTGCGGACCATGCAGCAGGCCATCTACGAAGGCAATTGTAAGGGACACTATGCCTTGGGCGCCAACTATTATACCCACTTCACTTCGCCCATCCGCCGTTATCCTGATCTGGCTGTCCATCGAACCCTGTCCAGGGTTATGGACCACGCGCTCAACCCCAAGGAGATAAAATACCTGAAGGGCCATATTGATGAAATGGCTAAGCATTGCTCCGAACGGGAACGCCGGGCAGATGATATTGAGCGTGAGGTCGACAAGATTAAAATGGTCGAGTATATGTCAAGGCATATCGGCGAAACATTCTCTGCCCAGATCAGCGGTGTGACCTCTTTTGGCTTTTTTGTCGAGCTGCCCAACACCATCGAGGGCCTGGTTCGTCTCCAGAGCCTTAAGGACGATTACTACTATTACGATGAGGAAATGCACCAGCAGGTAGGCGAACGCTTTGGCAAAATCTACAAACTGGGGCAGGACGTCACCGTCAAGCTTACTCACGCCGACATCAACAACCGGCAGATTGATTTTGAAATTGCCCAGATTCCAAAGCAGGGACGGCCATAAGCCGCCCCTGTCCCCAAAATTTACCCCTTGATTAATCGCTTTGATTCTGGTATAATAAAATACTATCTGAAAGAAAGGAAATGGGTGCTATGGCCGATTCAGTCAAAGTCATTGCCAAGAACAAAAAAGCCCGGCACGATTACTTCATCGAAGAAACCTATGAATGTGGAATCGTCCTTGCCGGAACCGAGGTCAAATCCCTCCGCCAGGGCAAGGCCAGCCTGAAGGAAAGCCATGCCGACATCAAAGACGGCGAAGTTTATGTTTATCAGATGAACATTACCCCTTACGAGCACGGGAATATCTATAACAAAGACCCCCTGCGCCCGAGAAAGCTGCTCCTGCATAAACAGCAGATCCGCAAGCTTATTGGGCTTAAGCAGCGCGAGGGCTATACCTTGGTGCCTCTGTCCCTGTATTTTAAAAACGGACGGGTTAAGCTTGAGCTGGCACTGGCAAAGGGTAAAAAACTCTATGATAAACGGCACACCATCGCAGAGCGGGACGCTAACCGGCGTATCCAGAAAAACCTGCGGCACAGCGTTTAGCTTTCAGAGATACCCAAATGGGGACGTAAAGGTTTCGACGGGGATGTTGAAGCTTGAGTAGCGAGCCGATGCGCTGATCATCGTTAAAAGTGGCACTTAAATATAAACGCAAAAGAAAACAGAAGTTACGGTATGGCTTTAGCTGCTTAATTGCAGTCTAAACCCGTATTAAGACTTACCGCAGCATAATAATTGCTGCACGCTCCTCCATTTAACCTGCGATTTGGAGATCAGCGTTCATAACAGTAGGGAACCGTTTGGGGAAGGGCCTCGGTCCGCAAACGCATAAGAGGCTAGTTCTGCAGAACCTTTGTCATTGGAGATCCTGCAGGGCGAATGTTAATCAATGACTGCGCTCGGAGAAGCTCCTGTGAATGCATTTTCGGACGTGGGTTCGACTCCCACCGTCTCCACCAAATCAGGAACCGCCAGTTTAAGCCATTTTCGGATGGTTTAAACTGTTTTTTTTAACTTCTCTAACAAAACTCTAACAAACCTGTCTCACGAGCTTGTTTATATATAAGAAAACGTTCATGTTACAGCCATCAAATATTGAGTGTATCACTCGCTTTTGATACATTTTGTCAATTTCAAAATCATTCACTCATGCTGTTTTTATTCTAACAAAAATCCTAACTTGCTTGTTTATTTGTTTTGAATTTTTTCTTCAACATGCGCATAGACTTTTATTGTTGTCTTGATACTGCTATGCCCCATATACTCCATGATTTCTTTTGGTGAAAAGGCAGGACTACCATCTCTGTTTCTTGCATTGATCATAACCGTCGCATTGCCCTCCCTCCATCGTCATCGCGAAAAATCTACCACGATTTTTTATAAATATGGTTCATCGTAAAGCGCCCATCCTAACGTCGCTCCATACCGGAGCAAGGGTTTTTATCCAGATAATCTTCATTCAGTTTTCAAAGACCGTGAAAATAATTGCGTTCAAGTTGGGGAATTTGGATAAAAACAACTTAAATCTTCCGCTACCTATATAAGGGAAAAAATCACAACTTTTAGCCTGATTTATTTCAAAAAAACAGCAGGAAAAATTCTTGCCGTTTTTGATTAGCACAAAACATTGATATTATGCGATTTTATAATCTTCTACACTCAAAAAAATAAGTTGGATTATATCTATATATCACCAAATTTTATAATTATTTCATCATAAATTGCCCCATTAGAATTTTATCTGTTTTAAAATCAAACTGTATCCAACATAAATTCGATAAAATATCTGACTTTCATGCCAAATAGCAGCCAGGTATAACACTATAACATCCCGCTTGAAATCTGCCATTGATAAATAAACAAAAATTTTTTCACTTTGAAAGCAAAAGGGTTTTCTAAAGTCTTATAGTTTTGACATTTCATTCAAAACAGAAAAAAATAATTAAATTTTTATAAAGATACTAACTTTTTATTACTTACTCCTCCTAATACTTTGAGTCAGTGTTAAATTTATGACGTTCCTTCGCTGATACACTCCCTTACGTGCCAATAATCGTTACAATTACTCTGATTTCCCCCCTGTCCATTAACTCCTCCCTTTTTACTTTAGGTTTAGATCTTACTTTAACGCATTAAACATCTCGAGTGTGAGATAAGGTCTGTTGTAGATGCCGTCATTTGCGATAAAGAGTATGTGTGTACTAATGCTTTCAAAATCAGCCGTTCCTCCTTCATATGTTGGTTCAGTTCTTTCAAAGAGCAATCAACATAAACATTTAAATAAGGAAAGGTAGCAAATCTAGAAGACTTTCTACTGATATACATTATGTTTGATGAAAAGGGATTCCCTGTCTCCAAAAACAACCGATTGTAGGTACTTCTGTCATCAATGTTGGGTTTACTATAAACTGGCTTGAGTTCTTTCACGCCATAAAGCGGTAAATTTTCTCCTAAATAGCGATGGACGTTTGTTCCCTTATAGCGCTCTCCAAAAACATTTTTCGCATATGTCTTGACTTTTTCAAATTTTCCAATTTCTTCTACTTCTTCTCCTAAGGTTGTGCTATAGGTGCCTGAGGCCTTGCTGTCGGTACTGTGAAATACATAAAAATTCAGGTCAAATTTTGGCGAATAGCCCAGATAACAGGTCTCTGTCCTTGCTGGAGCGTTCCCGTAGATACAGGATCCATCAATGCAGAACAGTGCCTCTCTATAAGGTTCAACATGGTTCTCTTTTAAAAGTTTTATTTCGTAATAATCCTTACCGTAGTTACTCTCCAGATAGGCTAAGGCGCCCTCGACACTGGCAGGCTCTACTTCCTTCTGTTTTTTGCATCCGGATGAAAACACCGTTGCCAAGCTGATTAAAATACAGATTAAAAGCCAGCTTCTTTTATTTATTTGTTTTTTCATGGCTCATTCTCCTTGTTTTTACTCTGGTCTTAATCGTTTGCTATAAAAATATCTACAACTGGATTGTACAAAGCAAAATAAAATGAGATAATTCCTAAAAATAATATATTATATCGAACAACTACGGTAGGATTAACAAGACAAACCCAATAATCAAACCGAATACTGTATAAGAGATAGGTCTTTGCCCTGCTGTTCAGATAGCTGAATTAATCATTTTAGTTTATGCTGAATATTTTATATGTTTTATATTGCATAACACTTCTAATATTATAAGAATGCGTTTTCATTGTCTTTTCAAGGGTAAAAATTATCACCAAAAGTCTATTTAAAATAAAAATATCCACAGCTATAAAAAAACAGCTTGGAAAAATTTTTTCTTCAAGCTGTTTTTTTGGTTTGCATTTGATCCACTTTTAATATCTCTTTGCAATTTTTTTGTGTCTAATTCAGAAAATCATTTATTTTTTTAGGCCGTTCGTTTTTATGCTTTCTTTCCCAGGTTTTTACTGTTTCATGTCTGAAAAACCTGTGTTAACAAAAATGTACTTCCTTAATTAGATCCAGATCAATCTTATTTACCAGAATCTATGGATCATTATTTATTCGTTGTACTTAGATTGCGTATTCAAGTTCAAAAAAACGCAGGAGTTGTGCAGAAGAATTTATCTGCACATCTTTTTTGATTACCTGACCCACTGCTCCAAAATGCCGACAAGCTTTTCTATATCAATAGGCTTTGAGACATGATCGTTCATACCCACACTCTGGGCCCTGACCATATCGCTTACAAAGGCGTTAGCCGTGAGGGCAAAAATCGGTAAGTTCGAATCTGCCCGGCACATCGCCCGTATTTTGGCCGTTGCCTCGTAGCCATCCATGACCGGCATTTGAATATCCATCAAGATCGCCTGATAATATCCCGGCTTCGATGCTTCGAACATCTCTATGGCCTGCTTTCCGTTTTCCGCAGTCTCCACCAGAATTTCCTGCATTTTGAGAAGCTCGACGGCAATCTCACGGTTGAGGTCATTGTCCTCAGCCAGCAAAACACGTTTACCCAAAAGCCGGGCGTGGAATTCTTCCTCTCCGGTCTCCTCAGTCTCTGTCTTATCTGTATAACAGAACAGCTGAAGCACATGCAGCATTTTCGATTTAAATAGAGGTTTGGTAATAAAGGCGTCTGCCCCCGCGCTCAAAAATTCCTCCTCAATATCCGAAAAATCATATGCGGATATTATAATGATAGGCATCTCCTCTCCCATCTGCCTCCGGATCAACCGGACAGTCTCAAGACCATCTATTTCAGGCATTTTCCAATCTAGAATGACTGCAAAATAATCCTCACCCTGGTGATGGGCCTTCTGAACGCTTTCAACTGCCTCGGCACCGGATAAAACCCAACATCCGCGCATCCCCAGCTCATTCAGTAGCAGCGCAGCGTTTTCACACACGATCTGGTCATCGTCCACCACCAGTACCGGCAGGCCTGCTAGCGCATCATCACTTTGCACTTCCTCGATTTGCAGTTCCAACGGTACCGTTACAATAAACTGGCTTCCCTTTCCCGGCTCGCTCTTTACATCAATGGTTCCGTTCATCATATGGACTATGTTATCCGTAATGGCCATTCCAAGGCCGGTTCCCTGGATTTTGCTGATACGCGAATCTTCTGCACGGGAGAAGGGCTCAAAAATTTTCACAAGAAATTCCTGTTCCATACCAATGCCATTGTCTGTAAAAACAAATTCATACTGAGCCTTTTTAGAAATGATCGAAGGCCTCTCATTAATCAGCAGGGTGATCTTTCCTCCCTCCGGCGTATACTTAATGGCATTGGACAGCAGATTCAGAAAAACCTGTTGCAGGCGGTCCCCGTCAGTGATGACCTTTTCGTGCTGTACTTGTCCGACAATCACCTTGAAATCATGCTTTTTCTCAGTCAGAAGCGCTTTACACATATCCGAAGCACCCTGAATAAGCTCGGGGAGGTCAACGGCTTCAAGCACCAGATCAAGCTTTCCGCTCTCAATCTTTGACATATCCAGAACTTCATTAATCAAGCTGAGCAGATGGCGGCTGGAGACATTAATCTTGTTCAGGCAGTCCCCCACCCTTTCCGGGCTTTCCATGTTTGCCCTGGCAATGGCCGTCATGCCCATGATCGCGTTCATGGGCGTCCGAATATCGTGGGACATTGACGATAAAAAGTCAGTTTTGGCCGAGTTGGCGACACGAACCGCCTGATACGCGTCCTCCAGTGCTATGCGCTGCCGCTGCTGTTCCTCCCTTTCCTCCGTGATATCCAGTCCGATACTGTAAAAGGAGGGAATGCCGTCCCAGCTGTCCAAACCATCCACATAGCACATGGTAATGGTTAAAATACGCTGTTCTCCCGACCGTTTTTTGATTCGCACCTCAAACACTGTGTTCTGTCCTGTAGCTTGCGGCTCGATGATTGCTTTTTTCACCCGGGCGTGGTCATCGGGATGTATATAAGTGCACTGGGAATGCAGCTCTTTTTCGAACTGCTCTTTAGTGTAGCCGATCATGTCTAAAAAATCCGCCCCATACCAGAGAACCGTCTTAAAGTCTCGGGCGTCCAGGCGCGCAAAACCTCCGGGAATGGTCCTGAGCAGGGCCTCCCGCTCACGATCCTTTTTCGCAAGTTTATACTCTGCGCTATACATATCGTGGGACAACTCAATCCGGGCTTTATGCCCATACCAGTTCACAATCCGGTTCTTAATCATAAAAGTTCGATCTAAAACCGGGTTAAAAAATTCCCATTCATAAAAGGAATCCTCGCTCAACCGGTCATTAGTGCAGAAAGGGCAGGGTGTTGACCGTCCCTGTATCACCTCATAGCATTTTTTCCCAATAATATTCTCCATTGGCCGCTGCAGTGTTTCGCAAGATACTTTGTTCACATACAGAAGCTCATAGGTAGACATATCGCTGATATAGATGTTGCCGACATATTCATCCAGCATTAATTCAAAATAATGCATTCGTTGCTCCTGCAAAAAGACCATATCTGTAACGTCAACAAATACAACGTTGATTACTGAGCTGTCTGACTGTGGAGGCTCTGCCATGGTCGCAGTCACCTGAAACCAGGCCATCCCATTTGAGACAGGCATCTGGCAGTTTGTCCGCACGCGGGTCTCCCCCGCGTCAAAAGCATGAAGCAGTGTATTCTTAAAAATTTGAAACGCTTTCGGATATGCCTGATAATAGTGCCTGAGACTTGAAAACCGCTTCTGATATTCCTCTTCGGTATAGCCGGTAGCCCTGTAAAAATCCATGCTTGCCCAAAGCACTGGCAGATCTTCATTTAAAAGAAGCTGGCATATTACAAGCCCCATGCTGCCAAACTCTATCTTCGCCTTGGCTGATTCTAGCTTTGTTTCTTTTTTATCTTTCATTAAAAACCATTCACTCCTTTATGATCGCTTTCAATCATAATCTTATTACTTGTTCATATTATATCTTAATAGATTTCTAAAATCAATCAATCCTTCTGGATTGCTACGATTCTTTTCCGAATCTTTAAGCCGGACTCTTCTTCCTGCTGTTTTTAAAAATGATCCTTTTGGCGTAATGAATTTGAAAACTTCAATTTACATCTGCATGGTGTTATGGTATAATCGCTATGGTAAATTATTGTATGAAATTTGCTGTAATATAGCTAAATCGGCACCAAACAGGCTTTGGATTTATCCCGCCTGTTTTTTATTGCCGGTAGTTTCATTTTTTATTACTTTGCAGGTCTATTTTTACTTGTATTTACACTGTTTTATGCTATAATAATAACCGTTTAAAATTTTGAAATTATTGTTAATCAAGGGAAGGTAACCATGGGAAAATACTACGAAAAAAAGATGCTCATTGAGCAATTACAAAAGAAAGCCGTTGAATTAGGACGCATACCAGGTCCTGAAGATATGATCGATCCACCGGCAAAGGCTTATCTTGGCTTTTTCAAGAAATGGGAAAAGGCGGTCAAAGCTGCCGGCATCAGCGCTTCTGCCCTTAATCTGACACTGGTCAGGGAGGACGCTCCTGTTGTTTCCGAAATTGCTGAACCTGCCGAAGCAGTCGCCAATGATCCTGAACCCGTCGAAGAAACTGCTCCCCAGGGACGCCGCCGTTACTCCAAGAGCATCATCACTCAGATGCTGCTGGATGAGTTTAAACGCCTTGGCAAAAAGCCAACCCGTAAGGAAATAGATGCAAACAAAAATCTTCCAACAGTTTCAACCTGTCTCAACTATTTCGGCACGACCCGGATCGGTGATGTGTGGGATGAAATTTTAAAGGATCTCTAAAAAAAGATGGGGTACCGTTTAGGCATCCCATCTTTTTTAGATACAAACCCCTCCGCAATTTATGCGGAGGGGTTTGTTTTAAATAAATTCAAAATCCTTTTGTCCAAATTCCTGGATCTCGTATTTTGTGGATTTTACGTTTCTTTCCTGTTCGGCCTCCTCCTGGCTCTCCCAGGGAAGAACATCTCCTGGCTCCTTCAGGTATTCTAAAAGCTGCCAGATCCCTTCTCCGGTATAAGAGCTCACCGGAAAGATCGGATCAGCACCAGTCAGTTTAAGCCATTCGATGGCCTGCTCTGTATTGGCACAGGGATGGTCGATCTGCGTAACAATCCCAATCACCGGCCTGTTTGCCACAGGAGCAACGTTTGGCGGATATAAGGAATAGGGCTCAGTCGCATTAATCAAAAGTGCCACCACGTCCGCCTCGTAAGAATAGAGGGCCAGCGCCCGCGCCAGTGTATTGGTTTCGGCGTATTCGCCCGGTGTATCAATAATTACATCGAAGTGATTGACATACTGCGTTTTTTCATACTGAATGGTATCACCCTTCAGCGCCTGACGCAGCGTAGTTTTTCCGCATTCACTCCTGCCAACCAAAATCATCTTTTTCATAAAGTCGCCTTCATCCTATGTTGTTGTAATTTCGCAGATGGTAAAGCCCAATGTCCCCTGAAGGTAGCTCAAAATTGCATTGACCGCTGACTTAACATCGGAAATACGACCTGTAAAAATTAAGGTGCCGCTGAAACGGTCAATAAAGCCCATATCGATCGGGGCAGTCTTGATGGCCATATCCCCTGCGATAACAGCAATTTCCGCTGGCGTCATGCTCAAAATACCAATGGCCGCCTTATTATAATCCACGCTTGGGTTTAAGCCCAGCTTCTGGTAAACGATCGGGTCCGGACCAGCGATAATATGGGCCAATGTAACCTGTTTGCCCGGTACGGTTTCCTGTATGATACGAAGCTTGCCTTCGTTTGATCCCAATATATTGTTCACATCCATTGAAGTCCCTCCTAAAAATCCCCATAACTTTTCATTCTTTATTATTGTATTACTGTGTATTGTAACATTTAATCTTTAAGCAAAACATGGAAATACTTGTTTGATAAAGCTATTTTTTGTATTTTAAACAAAAAAACACTCCAGATCAGGAGTGTTTTAAAGTCCTATTCGCCACCATTTAAATGCTCGCCGCCAAATTTTTTCCTCAGGACAATGATACCGCCAAATCCGACGATCACAAGAGCCAGACTGATGAGCTGGGCCACCCGAATATTCATAAACATCAGGCTGTCCGTCCGCAGCCCTTCAATAAAGAAGCGGCCTACAGAATACAATGCGAGGTACAAAAACAGCAGCTCACCGTTAACTTTTTTGAATTTTTTTTCATAAAAGAACAGGAAACCAAAAACGAGCAAATCCCAGATAGCTTCATATAAAAATGTAGGATGAACACGTATCATCCCCAGAATCGGATCGCTTACTGTAATGGCCCAAGGCAGATCCGTAATGGTACCATGAGCTTCCTGATTAAAGTAATTCCCCCAGCGCCCAATGGCCTGCCCCAGCGGCAATGCCGGGATCACCGTATCTGCCAAGGCAAAGAAATTGATCTTCTTTACCCGGCACAGGATAATCCCGACAATCACTCCGGCAATAATCCCGCCGTGTATGGCCAGACCGCCGGAGCGCGTCATAATAATCTCATTAAGGTGTTTTGAATAGTAGCCCCATTCAAAAATAACGTAATAAAGCCGCGCGCCTACAATAATGGACGGAACCAGAAACAGAAAAAAATCCATGATATCATCGCTCTTAATCCCGTATTTCGCACTACGCTTGACCGCAATCAGCATCCCGATTACCAAGGCAGCGGCAATGAGGATTCCGTACCATTTCACCTCAATATTGAAAATCGTAAACGCTGTAGGGTTCGGTGTTGGCATGGTATTCCTCCAATTATTTTAATTTATTCTTTTTCCGGCAGGTCTCCAACCATCGGAAGCGGACTTCCATCGTCGCAGATGGTCAGGTAATCAATCGTAGCGGTTTCCTTATCAACGATACAGGCCAGCTGTCCGTTGCGCGCACCGGCTGCGTTGCCTTCTTCAATATCAATGTGCATTTCCATTTTGTGTTTATCCCCAACACGCACCAGCACATTATTGAAAATCAGGCCGCGAGGTCCCTTCAGACGAACCGAAACAATATCGCCGTCCTTCAGATTATAGTTAGCGCCTTCTTCGGTGGATAAGTGGATATGTCTTTCAGCGACGATCATCCCTTTTTCCTTAACTACTTTCCCCTTTGGCCCGATAATGGTAAAGCCCGGTGTACCCTCCAGGTCACCTGATAAACGAATCGGAACCTGATGGATACCTAACTTAACGCCGTCTGCGATGTTTAATTCCAGCTGTGTTTCTGGACGAACCGGACCTAAAACACGTACCCCTGCCAATGTGTTCTTTGGTCCTACAATATCGACCTTTTCAACCGCTGCAAACTGTCCAGGCTGAACCAGAAATTTTTTCGGTGTCAATTCATAGCCTTCACCGAATAAAGCTTCTAAATCCTCCTGGGACAGATGAATGTGTTTGTTTGATAATCCCAATGGTACTCTGCGTTCCATAATTACTAATCTCCTTTTCATTAACCATTAATTTTAAGTTTCTCTACCTTGCTTTATTCTACCTAAAAATTATTCACTTGTTAATGCACTATTTTGTTCATTTTGCGCATTTCGCATTTTGAGGACTGCTACTATTTTGTCTTTTTTAATTTTTTGGTCATTTCCAGCATTTCGGCAGCATGGTCAAGGGTCGTTTGAGTCACCTCTGCACCGCTGAGCATCCGGGCCAGCTCGTTCTGACGTTCCCGCTCTCCAAGCGGCCCAAAATTCACCTCCACACTGTCGTCGTCCGATTTTTTCTCGACCAGAAAATGCTTATCCGCCATCGAGGCAATCTGTGGCAGATGGGTAATACAGATAATCTGGTGGGTCTTGCTAAGCTCAAAAACCTTCTCAGCCACTGCCTGAGCTGTCCTCCCACTGATACCGGTGTCAATTTCGTCAAAAATCATTGTCTGGATCCGGTCGCGGTCGCCGAATATACTTTTGATGCTGAGCATGATGCGGGAAATCTCCCCTCCCGAAGCAATTTTGCGCAACGGCTTCGGCGGCACCCCGGGGTTGACCGAGATCAAAAATTCAACCTGATCCTGCCCCTTCGGGGAGATCAGCTTCTTTTCCTGGCTGATTTGTACCTGCACCACAGTTTTTTCCATAGCCAGGTCTTTCAGTTCACGTTCAAGGGCTTCCTTAAAGACTTGACCGGATTTTTTGCGCATTTCATGCAGTGCATTTGCCCGGCTTTCATAGTCTCTCAGAATCTTTTTATACTGTTTCTGAAATTTCTCGATCTGTTCATCGCGGTTCATGAGCCCTGAAAGCCGTTCTTCCAAAAGCGCGCCATATTCCAGAATTTCACTGATCGAGCTTCCATATTTTCGTTTGAGCCCAGTGATCACGCCCAGGCGTTTTTCCACTTCATCTAGATTATTCATGTCAAAGTCAATGCCGTCTATATAGCTGCGAATTTCAAAGGACAAATTCTCAAGCTCCTGATAGGCCGATTCCACTACGGCATCATAGGCTTTAAAACCGCTGTCGATCTCCGAAATATCCCTTATGCGGTCGCCCAGCTCGGTCAGCAATGCCAGGAGGGCGGTCTGGTAAGCATTTTCGTCCCCGTTCAAGACCTGGTAGGCCTCATTAGCACTTCTGAAAAGCTGCTCACTGTTGACGAGAATCTTTTTGTCGCTCTCCAGACTCTCTTCCTCACCGTCGATCAGCTTGGCTGCCCGGATCTCCTTGAGCTCATACAAGAACATTTCCTTCTGGCGTTCCATTTCCCGCTCGTCCTTTTCAAGACCGCGGATTTTCTGACTAAGCTCTTTGAGCCTCGCAGCGTCTCCCGCCACATCGTTCAGCAGCTCCCTGGCCGGGTCACCTCCAAAATCATCCAAAAGATGACGGTGGTTCTCCCGCTGAAACAGCGACTGGTGCTCATGCTGCCCGTGAATATCAATCAGGTTATCACCGATGGCCCGGAGCTGTGTTACGGTAATGATAATCCCATCTGCCCGACACACATTTTTCCCCTTGGTATCAATCTCACGGGTTAGTATGAGGCGCCCATCCTCTGGCTCAATACCAAATTCGGCCAGTTTAGCGGATACTGCCTGATTTCCGTCAATATCAAACAACCCCTGCACCACCATTTTATCCGCTCCGTGGCGAATATTAGACTTATTGCCCCGCTGTCCCAGCAGCAATGTAAGCGCATCGATGACAATGGACTTACCGGCTCCAGTTTCCCCAGTAATCACGTTGAGTCCTGGATCCAGGTCGATATTTAAGGCCTCGATCAGGGCGTAATTTTTAATGACGATATTTAACAGCATAAAAACCTCTCCTGTGCTTTAATCTGTCGGCTATTTTTACCCGACGCCGTCAGGGCTTCATCAATTTTTTAAAGCGGCTTACGATTTCGTTGACGTCATCTTGTTCCCGGACAGCGACAAAAATAGTGTCGTCGCCTGCCACAGTACCAACCACCTCATTCCACTCCATAGAGTCAATAGCCAGAGCCGCCGCCTGAGCCATGGCTGGCAGTGTATGGAGCACTACCAAAAAGGTAGCAGTATCTACCGTTAAAACGGATTCTCTGAAAACAGCCACCACTCGCTCATCGTATATGGTGCCCATATCCTTTAAGGAAGAATAATACTGACGTCCGTCCTGCCCCATAACCTTAATGAGCTTAAGCTCCTTAATATCCCTTGAAATCGTGGCCTGTGTCACCTTGTAGCCACTCTGCTTTAGGTGCTCGGCTAGTTCTTCCTGGGTTTCAATCTGATTATTTTCAATAATTTCAATGATTTTAGTCTGTCTCGCTACTTTCACGGCAGCTACCTCCTGTCTTTATTGCTGATATTGCTGAGCACATCGTCAGAAAGCTTTTTCCTCAGACGATCGTAGAAATTCACATTATTGAGCCGAACTAAATTGGCAGTATAGGGTGCTTTTTTCACCACGACCTCATCCCTCGCCCCAATGGGGATAATGTTTTGTCCATCAAAGCTCACGATAATGTCCCGTTCGCGCTCATCAAAACGAATGGTGATATTTTCCTCTGCGGCAATTACATAGGCACGGTCATGAAGCCGATGCGGGCAGATGGGATTGACAATCATAACATCTGTTCCTGGCGCCACCACCGGACCACCAGCCGCCAGCGAATAAGCCGTCGATCCCGTCGGACTGGCAATGATCAGCCCGTCCGCTCTGAAAAAATCGATCATGTTCTCCCCTTCTTTACCCGCGTAAGCTTTAATATCCATCATGCGGAATCCGGTATTTTTTACCAGAACGTCATTAAGAGCCAGAAAGGTCTCGCTCTCGCCATTCGGCCGGTTAATGCAGGAGGACAGCATCATCCGTTTCTCGAGGAAGAACTCCCCGTTGCACAGCGCCTTTAACAGGTGCTCATAGTTAGAGGCTTCACCTTCTGTCAGAAAGCCCAGCTTTCCAAGGTTAATGCCAAAAAGGGGCATATCGTAAATGCAAGAAGCCCTGGCAACAGACAGCAGTGTTCCGTCTCCGCCCAATACCACAATGCAGTTCGGCTTTTTATAAAATTCATCCTTAGGGTATATATGCACCCCAGGGTCCCCATCCGGCTCCATCTGATTATTGAGCAAAGCGACCTGTATTCCCCGCCCTCTTAGATAGCGGATGCACTTCGCGGCCATTTCCACACTGTCGCTTTTATCGCAGTTGAGATAGATGCCGACTTCATTCATCATTGTTTTCCCCATCCTTTTTACTGTAGGCGCTATGGGCTGCATTAACCACCTGTTCAATCATTTGTTCCCGGTTTTCAAACCTTGCTGTCTCACACTCTGGCAGCTTCTCAACAAAGCAAAGAAACTCTATATTTCCCTTGGGGCCCTGTATGGGTGAATAATCCAAGCCAAAAACTTTAAAATGCTTTTCCATAATCTGCGAAAGTGTCTGGTCCAATACCTCTCTGTGAGTTTTTTTATCCCGAACAACGCCATTCTTGCCCACCTTATCACGTCCCGCCTCAAACTGGGGTTTGATGAGCCAGATTCCTTTTCCCCCATCCTTTAAAAACAAGCGAATCGCGTCCAGCAGTTTTGTGATCGAAATAAAGGAAACATCCATAACTGTTCCGTCTACAATATCCGGGATAGCGCCCTTTTCCAGATTTCTGAAATTAGTCCGTTCCATGGACACTACCCGTTCATCTCCGCGGAGACGCCAGTCAAGCTGCCCATATCCCACATCCACCGAGTATACTTTTGCGGCCCCGTTTTGTAGCAGGCAGTCTGTAAAACCACCAGTCGACGCACCAATATCAAGGAAAATACCACCCTGCACTGGAAACGGAAAAACCTCAAGCCCTTTTTCCAGCTTGAGCCCTCCCCGGCTTACATAAGGGATAGGATTGCCCTTGATCTCGATAACGGATGGGTTCAAATCCACCGCCAGCTGATCCCCCGCTTTATCCTTGACCTGACCGCCTACCATGACCAACCCGGCCATAATGGCTTTCTTAGCCCTTTCCCGAGAATCAAAAAAGCCATGATCAACGAGATATTTATCAAATCGTTCTTTTTTCATACATTCTACTTTCTCTTTATAAGATGATACCGGTCTTCCGACATAATAAGCCCAGCAAAGCCAGGCTGCTATTCGCAGCCCTTGAATAAAATTTTAACGGTTGCCACAGGCAGCGAAAAGCCGTGGATAATGGATGTACTGTTTTTCATTGCAAGGTCCTTTCCAAGGGCCTTACCCCCGACCGTCAGGCAGGCGATACAGCCGCTCATTACCAGGCTCAAAATAACCGCGTTAAAGAGCGGATAAAACCGCAGAAGCTGTGTGGCAATGCTGACACCAGTAGCGCCACTGACAATACCGCAGATATCTCCGATAACATCGTTGCAGACATTGGATACCCTTGGGGCATTCCTGACCAGCGAGACCGCGGTCTTAGCGCCCTTTAACTTCTTAGCTGCCATGGCGTTAAATGGCTCAATATTGACTGCAGTCACAGCCACGCCCACAATGTCCGCCAGTATCCCAAAGGCAATAATGGCAAATAAAATAAGAAAAGAAATCAGAAGGCCCGTATGAGCTAAAAGCGTATCTGAAATATAAGTGACCAGCATGGTCGAAAAGAAGGTTCCAATGGAAACTCCAATCACCCAATGGCGGTGCTTGCGCTCTTTTAATTCCTTTTTAGACAAATTTTTCTTGTTTGTTTTCATCAATTCTCCATTTTAAACTAAAAAGAAAGGAATTATGCGACGCATAATTCCTTCACATTCTTTCATGGGGTGGTAGCATAATGAGTAAACTTTGCGACATAGGTTCAGTAGGATTTCCCAAAACATGACTAAGACGTCGCCGTCAAAGCGGTTTCCCTTTACATGTAGTCTGCAGCGTCACCGAATGCAGGACTGAATTACCACTAAGTGTGCACTATAATCCCCACTATACCTCTTGCGAGCAGTCTAGGAGTTTTCCTCGACAACACCCATTGATCCTTAGCCTCTTTTGCAGATTAGGTTTCGAACGCAATATTTTATACTCTCCGGGCCCTGGAAATTATAAAACTGTCAGCCCATCCACCTAAGCCACTCAAGGCAGGCTACACTGTTTCAGCACTCCATTCCACTACAGAATGAAACACATTCACAGGTTTTCCCTATCATTAGACAGGTCTCCACGGAAGCAGGGTCAGAAGCCCGCATGCCATTGCAGGTTGCCCCATCTTCCTTAACCCCCAGTGAACACCCCCAACTGGGCGTCAAAAGCATTCACAAGGGACTTCATCGATATGCCCTTCGACGGATTTTTAGGCCCGCCCTGGTGATCAACAGTGCCGACTAGAATACTGCACCACCTGTATAAGATTATATCATTTTCCTTTCTTTATCACAAGCGAAAAACTGTATAAATATGTAAAGATTAAACAATATTTAAGCTGCTTTTCCCAAAAATCATGAATATTGAGTGAATATGTCCCAAAGCATCCACTAAAATCACATTCGGCTCTTCATTTTTATCATTAACCTTTTATAAAAGATTAATAACGCAACAAAGGCGGCATATTTTTTTACGTCCTTATTTTCCAAATCAGGGAGGGCTTCCTTCCTAAGGAAAGAGGATATAATCCCAGGAACACCCACTGCTGTACAGATCAGAAAAACATGATCTATCGATAATGCAACGACTGCTTTGCGCCAACAGTGTGCTGAAACTGTCAACAAGGGATGCCGGCATGACGGCGCGAATTTGATCGACTGCATCTGCGCAAGGGAATGATAAAAGACACGACCGAAAGTCTTGGCGCTTTTCCGTATTTCAAAATCATTCTACCTGTAAAGTTACTGGCAATCAACAGTGTCAGCATCATGGGAATAATCGTAATGCCCGTTGCCGAAATTCCCATGATCCCTTTACAAAAGTCAATACCTGATTCAGAACGCGGCCTTTTACAAATATACTTAAATAGCTTCACCAATTTCATACATTGTGTTATAATAAGACCATAAAATGTAATCGGAGGTGTAGCAAATGCGGATCTGTCCACATTGTCAATATGAAATGCGCGAAAGCTTTGACATTAAAATTGACAGCACAGGAAATGGCCTAAAAGTTACAAAAGAGGGCACATTTGGTGAAGTGATCGGAAAGCCAAAGGTTGCGGTCTGTCCAAAATGTGGCGAAGTCTCAATTTATTTAGATGAATATGACCTGTCCGCCATTGCGCCTCACAAAATAGAATACTGACATAAAATAAAAAAGCAAATGAAGGCCCTTACTGGGGACCCCCTATTTGCTTTTGTTATCGTGCTGTTTTATTTATTGTTCATGTTGGTGACTTACAAGAAAGAGATGGATGATCTCTTCAGCGTAGTTGATCTTCTCTTTGGGGCATTGAGCCAATACATCCAGCAGACTTGTTTTTTTACCGGCACCTTCCGATCCGTATAAAATGGTCTCCGCGGACATTTTAAGCACCTGCGAAAAACGGTTTAGACTCTTAAGTGAAAATCCTTTCGTTCCCAATTCGATATCTGTCAAAAATGTGGTGGAAACTCCTATTTTCTGCGCCAGCTCTTCACGGCTCAATTTTAGAAGTATCCGCTGCTTTCGGATTCTTAAACCAATGGCTTTGTGATCAAGTTCCTTCATTTCTGGGCTCCTTTCTTTCCTTAGAAGCTGTATCATCGGGATCCGAGGTCGCCTTTAGCGCTGTTACCACCGAAAGAATTTCCTTTTGAAATTCAGGTGTGGCCTGACTTAAATGCTCGAGAATTTCCTCAACAACTGCATTTTCTTTACTCACTGGAATCTCCTCCATTCATCAGGTCTAAGTATATGTATTTTATATTCTTTTTCGTTTATTAAATTCATTTTATATTAATTCACTCTGAATGTCAACTAAGTATTTAAAACAATGGTAACAGAGGAGTTTATATCTTCCAATTCCCTGATTGACAGCGGGTCTCAAGTATGGTAAATTAAAAAACAAATACGATAAAAGGGGGTTGACTATTGAGTATCGGAGAACGGTTGAAAGAAGCGCGCAAAGCGAAAGGATTTTCTCAGGATAAACTGGCTGAAGCAATAGGAACCTCACGTACGGTCATTACAGATATCGAGCGCGACAAAACAGAGCACCCGCGTGTCTCTTATGTCGATACCATCTGTAAAACACTGGAAATCAGCAAAGAGTGGCTGCTCCGGGATGAGGGTCCAATGGCCTATCCGCTTCCTGAATGGAACGCCAATGAGATTTTAACACAGATTCATGAAATTCTGGTTGATCTCCGCCCTGAAGAACAAATCTATGTGCTGGACATGATAAAGACCTATGAAAAGCACCGGATTGCCCTTAATAAAGAAACTTAAATGCTGACCTCTCCCCAAAAGGGGAGTTTTTTATTTTCTAACAGCTGAATAAAGCAAATGCGGCATATCCATTTCGTAGTAGTGCTTGACGATTTCGCCTTTCAATGTCATCCCATTACGTTTTGCAACAGCCTGTGAGGCGATGTTTGTATCACGGATAATGGAGTAGACCTCCTTAGCGCCTAAAATCTCAAAGGCGTACTGCTTACAAGCTTTGGCCGCCTCAATTGCGTATCCTTTATGCCAGAAAGCCTTCTTAAACAAATAGCCCACCTCTAAAACTTTCTCTTCCCCCACATTTTGCCAGGTCAGGCCGCACTGTCCGATCATTTCTCCTGTTTCTTTAAGAAGCACTGCCCATAAGCCAAAGCCGTCTTCGCTGTAGCGTCTTTTCTGATTCTCCAGCCACTGTCTTACTTCCTCATCCTCAAAAGCATGCTCATAAGCTGTCATAACAACAGGATCCTGAAGCATCTCGCAGAGATCTTTAAAATCATAATCGCTCATTTCTCTAAGGGATAATCTTTTTGTTTTTAAAATCATATTTATTCTATCTCCTCATTCAATAAAACCATATGGATGTGGTCCTCCCATACACCGTTAATCTTTAAATATTTAGTGGATAAGCCCTCATTCTTAAAATCAAGCTTTTCGGCCACCCGCAAAGACGCCTTGTTTTTGGGCATAATATTGGCTTCAATTCGATGAAGCCCTAGCGGTCCAAAGGCCGTTTCAATTCCCTTCTTCAGCGCTTCTGTCATGAGCCCTCTGCCCTGCCTCTTTTCATCCAGCCGGTAACCCAGAAAACACGAGCAAAATGGCCCCATAACGATATTATTAAAAGAAATGTTACCGATAATCCTCCTTTCATTTTCTGGCATCAGCCAATATCTTAAGCCATGCCCCTGTAAAAAATCTCTTTCATCCTGCTTCAAAGCTTTTTGCTGATAAGCCTCTGTATAAAACGCTGAATCATGCGCTGCATCCCAGGCTTTCAAAAAATCGGCGTTTCGTATAAAATAATCGGTCACCAGTTCCGAGAGTGCTGTCTCTGACCGCCTGAGCACTAATCTGTTAGTAAAAAGCATTTTTTCAATCATACCTATCCTCCAATCCCATAAAAGAGGTCTTTAATATTACCACCTTTTTCAAAAAAAGAAAAGCTTTTTTATACTCCACCCCCAGTTAAATCTTCTTCGCTATGGTATAATCATTAAAAGACTTCAAGAAGGAACTAAAATGCCAAACGCGAATAGAATGTATCCCAGAAACGGCGGTACCAATAGTATTTATCTCAAAAACGCCATAACAGACCCTGCAATTGAAGTAGGTGATTTTACTGTTTATAATGATTTTGTCAATGATCCCCGTGATTTTGAAAAGAATAATATCCTTTATCACTATCCCATTAACCATGACCGCTTAATTATCGGGAAATACGGGTCGATCGCCTGTGGTGCCAGGTTTATTATGAACGGAGCCAACCACGCAATGAGCTCACTGTCTACCTTTGTTTTTCCTCTCTTTGCTGATGATTGGAGCACTCAGCTTCAAATGCAGGATAGCTGGGAAAACAAAGGAGACACAGTTATCGGAAGTGACGTATGGATTGGCTATGAGGCTGTCATTCTTCCAGGTGTCCAGATCCGCCACGGCGCCATTGTGGCTTCCGGAGCCTTGGTTTCGAAAGATATAGAGCCCTTCACTATTGTTGGCGGTATTGCAGCTAAACCGATAAAAAAACGTTTTGATGAAAAGACCATTGATAAACTGCTTGAAATAAGTTGGTGGGATTGGCCTGCCGAAAAAGTTCAGAAACACCTGGAAGATATTACATCTGGAAATATTGATGCCCTTATGAAGAATGCTTAAATTACAGCTCTTGACTTGACAATAAAAAAACACAGTGGTATTATTTTTACATACCAACCGAATGTATTTAAAGAAGGAAGTACCTATGGCAAGAAACAAACATCCCGAGGTAACAATTAACCGTATTCTGGATACCTCATGGGAATTATTTATGGAAAAGGGCTATGAAGCCACCACAATTCAAGACATTGTCAATGCGCTCGGCGACCTGAGCAAGGGCGCGATCTACCACCATTTCAAAAGCAAAGAAGAAATTCTCGACGCCGTCACCGACAGGTTTTATAAAGAACAAGGGCTTTTGGATGTGCTGACTCAGAATCCGAAAAATAAAACCGGGTTAGAACGCCTGCAGCAGTGTATGATCATATCACTGGAAAGCCCCTTTAACCACGCTGTTTATCATATGGTCCCCGACTTGTTAAAAAACGCGCGGATGCTGGTCATGCAGATTAAAACATCGATGGAGGATACTGCGCCTTCCATTCAGGTCCTGATTGAACAGGGAGTAGCAGATGGGTCAATCCATACCAAATATCCTAAAGAACTAGCAGAGACCCTGATTTTACTGTCGAATCTCTGGATTACGCCTGCTCTGTTTACCAAAACGCGGGAAGAATTTTATGAAAAAATCAAATTTCTTGACGCCCTTCTTTCTTCCCAGGGATTGAACCTTATTAATGAGGCTGTTAAAAAAGCCATCGACGTATTTGCAGACGCTGTTTATTCAGAAAAATAAATTTAAACATCACCGCATACCCAGTGCCCGGTTAATGCATTGGATATGCGGCATTGATACCGCTCCTCAAGAGGAGCCATTTTTTAATCCCATTTACATACCATCGGTCGGTATTAAAATTATTTTGGAGGTCATTACCTTGAATACTAAATCAAAACTTTTTAACCGGGATTTTACCTTGGTTGTTATCGGACAGATTATTTCACTGTTCGGAAACGCAATTTTGCGCTTTGCCCTGCCGCTTTATCTGCTTAACCTTACAGGCTCATCGGCTGTTTTCGGCTCGATCATGGCCATATCAATGATCCCGATGGCCCTGCTGTCCCCCATCGGCGGTATTATCGCAGACCGTGTAAACCGCCGGAATATTATGGTCGTTTTAGATTTTATCACCTCAGGAATTGTCATTATCTTTGGCCTTGTTTTTATTCCTGATCAAGCGGTGGTTTTGATTGGCGTTATGATGGTACTGCTCTCCATTATTCAGTCGTTTTACAGCCCCTCCGTCCAGTCCAGCATTCCTCTGCTTTCTTCCTCAGAAAACCTTATGAAATCCAATGCTGTTGTCAATCAGGTGCAGTCTCTCTCTTCGCTTCTGGGCCCTGTCTTTGGCGGTATGCTCTATGGTTTTTTTGGTCTGACACCTATTATTTTTATCGGTGGCATCAGCTTCTTCCTCTCTGCGGTTATGGAAGTTTTTATTCATATGCCCTATAAGAAGCGTCCGGCCGAAAGCTCTGTTTTGTCGATTGTCAAAGGCGATATGCGAGATAGTCTAAACTTTATTCTGTATCGACAGCCTGTTATTTTTAAAGCTCTGCTTGTCGTCTGTGCTTTTAACCTTTTTATCACCTCCATGTTCATAATCGGGATGCCCACAGTCATCACCATTAATCTTGGCCTCTCCAGCCAGCTTTACGGTATCGCTCAAGGAATCATGATGGCCGGAGCGCTGCTCGGCGGTATTCTTGTCAGTCTTCTCTCGGATAAACTCACCCAGGACAAGGCCCACCTCATTCTAGCCGGTTCTGCGCTTTGTGTTCTCCCGATGGGTCTGGTACTTCTGCTCGGATTGCCGTCGATGGTCAGCTACGTGGTCATCACCTTTTTTGGAATGTCACTCATGGCTCTGGCCTCCATTTTTACGGTGATGATGATGTCTTATGTGCAGATCATTACACCGGAAAACTTAATTGGAAAGGTAATGTCTTTTATCATGGCAATTTCAGTCTGTTCACAACCAATCGGGCAGGCTCTCTACGGTTTTCTGTTTAAAATATTCGGCACCGCTCCCTGGACTGTTATTTTTGGTACCGGTCTTATTGCCATTGCCATCACGCTGGCTTCGCGTAAAATTTTTCAAAGTATTGAACTGATTCCGGCAGATTAAAAAAGAGATGATGTGGCAAAACAGCACATCATCTCTTTTTTTCTTTATTATTAATCTAAACAAGCGCTCCTTTAAATACAATGACCGCTGCGCCGCCAACCCGAATGCGTGGTTTTCCTTCTTTTTCATCAAAAATTGTTTTAATAACCGAAGGCTTTCCCATAGCTTCTCCCTGAACAAAACGATTGATCTCATTGGGCTTTACAATGCCATATTGCCTGAGATACCAGGTCAGCGCGCCATTGGAGGTGCCTGTAGCAGATTCTTCATCAATTCCGCAGACGGGGGCAAAATTGCGGCACCGGGCAGTGATTTCGATATCCTTTTCCAGACAGAAAAGATGTATCCCCGTCACGCTATAGGCTGCGGATAACAGTGAAACTTCCTGAGCCTTTAAAACCGCTGCTTCCAATGCCTTTTGATTTTTGACTGGGAGCATAATATCACTGAGGCCAGTGTTTATAATCTGAGGGAGCATCGCTTCTGGCGCGTCGTATTTATCGAGTGACAGTGAGGTATAAAGGGCCTCACTCTCTTCCTGATCAAAAATTTTAATGATTCTCGGCACCGCCATTTCCATCCAGATATCTTTTTCAGACACTTTAACCTCAAGGTCGCCGGCCATTGTCTCTGCTCTGCAGCTTCCGGCTTTAATGACTCCCTCCTTATGCAAAACAGTAAAGGCCGCGATTGTTGCATGTCCACAAAGTTCTACCTCCTGCATCGGTGTAAAATACCTCAGCTTAAAAACTTCTTTTTCCAGTTTCTTTATAAAGGCTGTTTCAGAATAACGTAACTCTGCGGCCAACTGCCGCATATAGTCCGGCTCGGGAAAATCCTCTCCGCTTTCGAGAAGAACAACTCCTGCCTGATTACCACAAAAACGCTTTTCTGTGAATGAATCAACAATGTATATTTTCATTTTTAACTCCTTACCACCCGCCATAAAGCTTTATCAAAAGCTCCCGGAACGGCAACCACATTTCTGTAAATTCCTGCTTGATGGCCAGTACCATCATCTCACTGTCAATAACTTTGCCGCTGCCGCCGATATACCGCTCCGCAATCCGCGCGCCGCTGGTTATCTCTCCACAGGCAATATGTCCTCTTGCATACCCCCCCACTGCTATATGGGAAGCGATGGCACAGCCTCCGCTGGCAAACATCCCCACCGCCAATCCGCCGAGCGCAAAAATCCCCAGAGCCACACCGCCGATTGCGATTCCTCCTGCGGCCACACCGCCACAGGCGAGAGCCAGTCCCAGGGCTAATCCTCCAAGCGCCAGCAGACCAAAGCTCAGCGCGCCAAAAGAAAAAATCCCCACTGAAATCAAACCAATTGAAATAAGACCTGTCGCAATGTTACCAACAGCAATGATTCCCCTCGCCTTGAAGTTCGTCTTGAACCGTCTGTCATACCATCCAATATTTATATGAATCAAAGGAAGTCCTCCAATATGACTCTTGCTTTTGTATTCATAATGGCGGCTCCAGGGAACTTTCACTGTTTTTATCGTCGCCTCTTTCTCGAAAGCGCGCGGCACCTCACCTTTTATGAGTTCATCTAAAGAAACTTCAAAAATTTCACTTAAAAGAACGAGATTATTGATATCTGGATTGGCTAATCCTGATTCCCATTTAGAAACGGCCTGTCTGGAAACCCCCATACGCTCCGCGAGTGCCTCCTGAGAAAACCCTTTTTGCCTTCTAAGCTGAAGTAGCCTTTCTTGAAATGTCATTTTTCCACCTCCATTGTTTCTTTTAGAAAACGCATGGTTTATCAGACTACCAACCTTTCTTTACATTTTGTCAACCAATGGTTGCATTCTCTATTTTCGGCCTGTTTCTGGACATTTTATCATTTAATATGCCTGGAGACAATGGCTGTCTTCCAGATATAAAAAAGAACCTGTGCAGGCTATTTCACATACACAGGTTCCCAATATGGTCAAAGCAGTTCGCCATAACGACGTATAAATATTTTTTTCAACATTGTTACCAGAGCCATATACAACAGCACCGTGATAACGAGAAATGGAAAATACATTCCCGGAAGCGGTACCATATCGAGCGCCGCCCCGATGAAGGTAAAGGGCAAAATCGTACCGACTGCAATCCCCAGAGTGGTTAACCCTGTCAGCTGCCATGAAGCATGACTTCCGATAAAAGGCAGCTTTGGCGAACGGATCATATGAATGACCAGTGTTTGAGTCCAGAGTGACTCTATAAACCATCCTGCGTGGAACAGTGCAATAAATCCTATTTGAGCCGTTTGACCGAGGGTATGGAACGCACCGCCAAAAACCATAGGACAGAGGTAGAAAAACAGGAATAAATAGGTAGTAATATCAAATACTGAGCTCGCAGGCCCCATCCACAGCATAAACTTGACAATGGAGGAAGCGTCCCATTTTCTTGGCGTTTTCAAGTATTCTGGATCGACATTATCCCACGGGATGGCCGTGCAGGAAATATCATAAATCAGATTGAGCACCAAAAGCTGCATGGGCAACATGGGCAACATAGGCAGAAAAATACTGGCGGCCAAAACAGAAAACATATTGCCAAAATTAGAGCTTGCGGTCATTTTAATATATTTTATAATGTTGGCATAGGTCTTGCGGCCCTCTACCACACCTTCTTCCAGCACCATCAGATCTTTTTCCAGCAGAATGATATCCGCAGATTCCCTCGCAATATCCACAGCTGTATCAACCGAAATCCCTACGTCAGATGCCTTCATGGCGCCAGCGTCATTGATCCCGTCTCCCAGAAATCCTGTGGTGTGCCCGTTACTCTTTAAGGCCTTTACAATCCGCACTTTTTGCAGCGGAGAAAGTTTGGCAAAGATGTCTGTCTTCTCCACAGCTTTTTCCAGTGTGTTATCATCCATTTTTTCAATATCTGAGCCTAACAGTATCTTCTGGGCGGGCATACCTACCTGGCGGCAGATCGCTTTTGTCACCACTTCATTGTCACCTGTCAGCACCTTAACACCCACGCCATATTCTTTGAGAACCTTCAAAGCTGCTGCAGTGCTTTCTTTCGGCGGATCCAGAAAAGCCAGGTACCCGATAAGTACCATATCGGATTCATCCGCTACCGAGAACACGCCGACCGGCGCTGGATTTGTCTTCTGCGCCACACCCAAAACCCGCATACCGGAATCATTATAACGCCGTACCTGCTCTAAGATTTCTTTCTGAACCTCCTCGGTGATGGGCTCAACTTTTCCCTTATATTCTGCAAAGCTGCATACACTCAGCATTTCTTCAATGGCACCTTTTGTGATCATCTGAGTTTTACCGGTGCGGTCAGTTACCACTACACTCATACGGCGGCGGTTAAAATCAAAGGGGATTTCATCCACTTTCCGGTATTCTTCTTTTAAAACAGTGGCTGTTCCCATATTCACATGATTGATAACAGCCTGATCCATTAAATTTTTAAGGCCTGTCTGATGCCAGCTGTTCAGAAAAGCGTGGCGCATAACGCGGTCGTCCTCATTGCCGTGAATGTCCAGCGGGTATTCCAGAACCACCTTATCCTGCGTAAGAGTCCCGGTTTTATCCGTGCACAAGACATCCATAGCACCAAAATTCTGAATGGCGCTCAGATTTTTGACAATGACCTTTTTCTTTGACATGGCCACAGCGCTTTTCGCGAGATTCGCCGAGACGATCATCGGCAGCATTTCAGGAGTCAACCCAACAGCCACTGAAATTGCGAATAAAAAGGCTTCAGGCCAGTCGCCTTTTGTTAATCCATTGGCAAAAAATACCAAAGGTACCATAACCAGCATAAAACGGATCAAAACCCATGAAACAGAATTGACCCCTTTATCAAAGCTTGTATTCTGCTGCTTTGGGCTCAGCTGGCTGGCTATAGAACCAAAAATAGTATCATCGCCCACTGCCAGCACCAGCGCTTTGGCTGATCCGCTGACCACATTCGTTCCCATAAAAGCCAGATTGTTGCAGGACAACGGATCATCCTCCGCATTTTCTACCGGGCTTCCATACTTTTCAACCGCTTCACTTTCTCCGGTCAGTGAAGACTGGCTGATAAAAAGATCACGCGCGTTCAGGATTCTCACATCTGCTGGGACCATATCGCCAGCCGCCAGGTAGATAATATCCCCCACCACAATTTCATCCAGAGGAATCTCTGCTTTTCCAGCAGGGCTCCTGTCGACCGCAGCGGTTGTTTCGACCATCTCGCCAAGCCTCTCAGCGGCACGGTCAGATTTCTGTTCCTGAAAAAAGCGCAGTGATCCACTGATCAGTACCATGACTCCGACAATTATTACGAATACAGGATCCTTTTCTCCCGGCGGTGCCATCGCTACATCTGTAACAAACGAAACCAGTGCAAGCACGATCAAAATAATCGTAAAGGGATTGACAAAAGCGTCAAAAATCCGTTTCAGGACGGAATCATTCTGATGACGGCTTAATTTATTTTCGCCATAAGCTTCTCGCATTTCTGAAGCCTTTTCTTCATTGTAGCTGCCGGCGCCATAGACTTTAATTAAAGCCTTTTCTTCTGTAACAGCAGCTTCCAGCAGTCTGTCTTTTGCATTATTTGAAATCACTTTCATTGTCTTAACCTCCTGAATTTTATTTAATCCTTTCTGTTAAGACACAAGCCTCAGTAAAGGCTGTTACCGGAAGGGGAAAAACGGGCGTGCTTCGCCTGTCTGTATCCTTCTTCCTGTGGTTCCTCCACCCTTTTGGGGCTTATGCCTTTCTCTCGTCCAACGTCCATTTTTCTCACCTGCCTCTCTGTTTGCTGAAATAAAAAACCTCTGCCAAAGCTCAAGCAATGACAGAGGACAACATATCAAAAAAATCGTCTTTTATCAGTTCACCGTTCAAGCTTTAGCTTCACAGGGCGGTGAAATTACATTAGTCAATGCCTTGTATTCGACATAAACTGTTGACCAACTTGTAGTGTCTCCACTAGTTCGCGGCAGTAATCCATATCCCTGTGGTAGCCTCACCTACCGAAATATTTATTTCTTTGCTATTTTACTTCCTTTGTTTCAATTTGTCAAGCCACTTACTAATTTCTTAAGCTTATAACCAGAAATTCCCCTCCGATACATCTATTGGTTTATTTAAGCATGCTTTGTGTTGAATTGGGTATAATCAAACCATCTTATGAAGGAGGTTTCATTATGAAACAATATACCCCAAAATCAACCAAGGTACCAGATACGTACAAAAAGCCTGACGGCCAATCCTTAAAAAAGACACTATCGCCAGAAGCCTACGAGGTAACACAAAATAGTATGACTGAGTGCGCCTTTACCGGTGAATACTGGGATCAATTTGAGCCGGGGATCTATGTGGATATCACTACCGGTGAACCTCTTTTTTCCTCATCTGATAAATTTGATGCCGGATGCGGATGGCCTTCCTTTTCGAAACCCATTGATCCGTATACGATCCGGGAACACAAAGATACCAGCTACGGCATGGTCCGGACAGAGGTACGCAGCCGGAGCGGCGACGCACATCTCGGCCATGTCTTTGATGACGGACCTGCTGCCTTTGGCGGAGAACGCTACTGCATTAACAGTGCAGCTCTGAGGTTTATCCCAAAAGAGCAAATGGAAGCAGAAGGTTATGGCTGGCTTCTCCCTATTATACCATAATTTCAAACTATAATTCTTCTCCCAGTTGTTTTATCTTTTACTTAAAAGGGTATTTATAAAACAAGTTAAGGAGTTGATTAAATGTCTTCAGTTAATTTAGAAATTTTAAAAATAGATCCTTATTTAAAATCTTACACATCCGCGATCGAATGGCAGGTAAAGCGATTTAACATGAAAAAAAAGGCTCTTTTAAAAAATAAAAAGGGCCTTTCTGATTTTGCGGACGGTTACCTTTATTTTGGCTTTCACAAAAAGGCTGACGGATGGGTTTACCGTGAGTGGGCTCCGAACGCCCAGTCTGTTTTTCTCATTGGTGATTTTAACGGATGGGATAAAACCGCTACCCCCTTGAAGCCTTTGGGCAGCGGCAATTGGGAAGTTTTTCTCCCTGGCGAAAAATCCCTGACACACGGCTCACGTGTTAAGGTGCATATTAAGACTGAGGGACGGTCCTTTGACCGCGTACCGCTTTATTGTAAACGTGTGGTTCAGGATAAGAATACCTTTGCATTTGACGGACAGGTTTGGAATCCTGCGCAGCCCTACAGATGGCGTGAAAAAACCTTTCATCCCGACCAGTCCGTACCTCCGCTCATCTACGAAGCTCACATCGGCATCGCCGGAGAAGCCCCAGAGGTTTCAACCTTCAATGAATTCACACAGAATATACTGCCGCACATTGCCGGACTTGGCTACAATGCCATCCAGCTCATGGCGATTATGGAGCACCCTTACTATGCTTCCTTTGGCTACCAGGTTTCTAATTTCTTTGCGGTTTCCTCCCGTTTTGGTACTCCTGAGGATTTAAAGGCGCTCATCGACACAGCACACCGTCTGGGCATCGCAGTCATCCTCGATTTGGTACACTCTCATGCCTCCCGCAATGTTCTGGACGGTATCGGAGAATTTGACGGAACAGACTATCAGTTTTTTCACGCTGGTTTGGAGGGTGATCACCCCGCTTGGGGTTCTAAGGTTTTTAATTATGATAAGCCCGAGGTTCTCCACTTTCTTTTATCCAATATAAAATTCTGGCTGGACGAATACCATTTTGACGGCTTCCGTTTTGATGGTGTTACCTCTATGCTATACCATAACCATGGGCTTGGCATAAACTTTGATTCATACGATCAGTATTTTTCACCCAACACGGACATGGCAGGCCTCACCTATCTCCAGATGGCTTCCAGCCTTGCAAAAGAAATAAAGCCTGATTGTTTTCTAATTGCTGAGGATATGAGTGGCTTTCCTGGGATGGCGCTTCCAGTCTCTTTGGGCGGTCTTGGCTTTGATTACCGGCTGGGCATGGGTCTTCCCGATTTCTGGATCCACACTTTAAGAGATGTAAGCGATGAGGACTGGGACCTAAAAACTCTCTGGCATGAGCTTACACAGCGCCGGCCAGGCGAAAAAGTCATTGGTTATGCCGAATCCCATGATCAGGCGATTGTCGGCGATAAAACTATCATGTTCTGGCTGGCCGGTCAGGATATGTATAACGATATGAATGTCTTTAACCAAAACCCTGTCATTGAGCGCGCCATGGCTTTACATAAAATGATCCGGCTGATCACCTGTACCTGCGCCGGCGAAGGCTATATGAATTTTATGGGTAACGAGTTTGGTCATCCCGAATGGATCGATTTCCCCCGTGAGGATAACGGCTGGAGCTACCAGTACGCCCGCCGACAGTGGCATCTGGCAGAGGACACCAATCTTCGATACCGCTATCTTCAGGATTTCGACAGCGCCATGATCCATTTTGTAAGAGATACAAAGCTGCTTGAATATCCTTCAGAGCTTTTACTCATCGATACCTGGGCAAAACTGCTACTTTATTCAAAAGGCCCTTACCTCTTTGCCTTTAATTTTCATCCGACAAGAGACTTCAACGGATTTATCCCGCTTCCTGGCAACAGTGGTTATCAACCCGTTCTTAACACAGAGTCCCATCATTTTGGAGGATGGATAGACACAGAGCCTGCCCCAATTGCTTCAAAATCCGATTGCCCCGGTATGCTTACCACCCTGTATATTCCAAAGCGTTCAGCTGTGGTCTACTCCTCTGTGTGCTAAAAAGAGGGCACGGATATTGCAATAAGCGGTCCGTGCTTTCTTGTATTTTTGTTCCACAGATGTTATAGTTACAGAAGATGAGACGGCGTAACGACACACTGTCTTCTCATTGCGAAAGGAGTCCTTTAATGAAAACTTCTATTTTATCTCCTAATGACCAAAATGCACTTAAAGAAAAAATCATCGTCGCGGTTGATCCCAAGCTTACACTGCAACAGGAAGGTGTTGATTTTATGCTCTATCCTGACATGAAAAAAGAAGGCTACGCCCTGATGCTGGAGGAAGACGGCGGCTGTGACTCTCTCAGCGCTTTACAAAAGGGAACCAAACAGCTTATCGCTGCCGGCGCCATCGTTGTTACTCCCTATGGTATACTCGAATACCTTTAATACCCAAAGCTATCGTTGATAAGGTGTTACTGCCCATTTAATGCAGTGATCCAGCTTATTCTCAAATATACGGTAGCCCTCTAAAATATCATTAAGAGGAGCCTCGTGCGTTATGAGAAATTCTGTATTGATGCGCCCCGCCTCAATAAGCTTCATAATGCGCTCACAGTGGACAGCGTCCACACCGCCGGTTTTAAAAATCAGATTCTTTCCATACATTTTTTCAAGTGGAAGTGTCTGGGCCTTTCCGTACATGGCAACCAGGGCGACAACACCGTTAGGTCTCGCGAGTTTCCAGGCCAGCTCAAAGGTGTTCTCACCGCCAGCCGCCTCAACCACGCCGTCTGCACCACGGCCATCCGTTAAGCCCTTGACCGCCATCTCGGCATCTTCTGCTGATGGGTTGACTGTTTCGTCTGCTAATCCCTGCTCTACCGCTAATTTCAGACGTTCATCCTGAATATCCAATGCGATAATCCGGGCCGCGCCAAACAGGCGCGCGCAGCTCATAGCACAGAGCCCCACTGGTCCGGCTCCGATAACAGCAATGGTATCACCAGGTTTAATCTCGCAGAGCTCTGCGCCAAAGTAGCCGCTTGATAAAATATCCCCCAACAGCAGTGCCTCTTTGTCAGTGACAGAATCTGGTATTTTAGTCAGTCCCATATCCGCAAAGGGGACTCTTACATATTCTGCCTGGCAGCCATCAATCCGACATCCAAGCTCCCAGCCTCCTTTTTCACAGTTATTGATAAAGCCCCGCCGGCAGTACCCACATTCGCCACAAAAGGTAATACAATTGGCGGCAACGCGCACTCCCGACTTTAGCTTTTTAACGCCCTTTCCCACTTCGATGACTTCACCTACAAATTCGTGGCCGAGCACTTTTTCTGGTATGGCTCTCGGAACTGCTCCATGCATGATATGAAGATCGCTGGTACAAATTGTTGAGAGTGATACGCGGACAATGGCGTCTGTATCTTCCACAAGCCCCGGAACCGGCACATTCAAAAGCTCGATGGTGCCGTCCTTATGGCAGACAAGCCCTTTCATCATTTTTTCTGATTTCATTTTTATTCCTCCCTTATAAAGACTCTGGCAGGCCATGTAAAATCATATCGAGAGCGTCCTGATTTCTTACCAGAGCCTTTATTGTAGCAGGCACCGGGCTTACATAAATTTCCGGATAGTCCTTCTCGTCATACTCTGGACGGACCGGAAAAGCCAGATGCTCTCGTTCTGGATGCACTTTATTAAACTGAGCGTTCTTTCCAAGGGTATTTCCCCGTGCGTCAATACGTATCCACAGCTTTTCTGTTTCCAGGTAAACACCGTTCAGACAGTGTATACAATAACCTGTATCCGGTGTATCCCCAATGGTCAGGCGCTGATAACAAAAGCCTGCCGGTATCCCTTTTCGTCTCAGCAGGGCCGCCAGCAACATAGCTTTAGCATAACAGATACCCTCGCCGGCCTTTAGCACCTCAGAAGCCGTTCGTATCACCCTGTGGCTCTGTTTATCCCAGAAATGATCGATGGTATTCCGCACAAAAAAACGTCTGTTCTATATAATCCAGTTTGTTTTCAGAAAGCCTATACAGGCTTTCTGACTTATCCACAACGGTATGGTCACTGTAATCAACATATGGGCTCTCCTTTAAATAATCTTCCAAATTTTTGCTTTTCGGTATGAGTTCCATTTTACCTCCCGAAGTTCAGTCTTCCTGATCTGGTAAAAATATTATAGCATAAAAAAGACCGGAACAACCGGTCTTTTGCTTTAACTATTTTTAATAGGCTGGCAATTTGGACAGTAATAAATGCTGCCGCCAAGATAGTTTTCCTTGGCAATGGCGCCGCCGCAAACCGGACAGGGCACTTTATAGGTATTTTTAGATAATATACTTTTATATCCGCCCTTCATACCAAAAATATCCTTCTCGGTATCCCGCCCTCCTTTTATAGTCATCTGATGTAAGGTGGCTTTAACGGAGCCAAACAGGTGTCTAAGTTCCTCCGCCGTCAGATATTCCAGCTTTGTTCTGGGGTTGACTCGAGCGTTAAAAAGAATATCCTGCAGGCAGCCATTGCCCAGGCCTGGAATTCGCTGCTCCGTCGCCAGAAGGGCCTTAGCACTTGTATTTTGTTTAGCCGCAGCTACAATAGCGTCGAACCATTCCCGGTCAAATTTTCCACTTAAGGGCGATGGCTTTTCTCTGGCAACCTGATGGTAATAATTATCATTTTCACCTTCTACATATGCCCAGATCGCGCCGTACATAGCTACTGAAAATACTAAGGCGGTCTCATCCTCAAAGGTCAGCAGGAGTTGATGCTTCTTGGGCTGCTTTTCCTTTGCCTCTAGGTAACGTATATTGACACCGTCCCCCAGCAATAGACGCTTATCTCCAAATTCAATTTCCACATAGCCGCCATACGATATGGCTTTGTCTACACGCATTCCTAAAAGCAGCTCGCGGCAGGCCTCCGGCTCGCCATTGAAAAAAGCAAATTTATGTGGCGACGCTCCCGCAACCACCTGTTCGATCTGTTTCCCTCTAATGATCTCATCTAATTGTCCAGCTATGGTATAGCTTTCTGGTAATTCCAGCATGTTGCACCTCCTCTTTTCCCGTATTATACCCTATAAACACTGACAGGTTTTGTCATATTTTACTGCCACTTGCTTTTTTTGCAGTAAACAATCCCTAAAACTGCTGAAATTAACGGCGACAGAGCCTCTCCCATATAAATTCCCACAAAGCCAAGGCTTAAGCTAAACCCCAGAAAGGCACTAACCCCCAGCCGCATCACCACAGAATCCAACAGTGAATTAGCCATGGCAAAGGTGGCGTGGCCCGTTCCAGTGGCAAAAGCATTGCAGGTGTACATAACCGTGTAAAATAAGCCATTAATCGAAGCACAGATTCTTAGGTAAAGCACGCCTTCACTCAGCACTTCGGGATCTGTATTGAATATGCCCACAACGTAAGGCGCCGTACACTGAATAAAAAGTGTTTCCAGCATTACAATGATCAAATTTAATTGAAGCCCGTATTTTAATATCTTTCTGGCCCTGTCCGGCTTCTGTGCCCCCATATTTTGCCCGACCATAGTGGTTACCCCCGTTCCAATGGCCCAGCATGGCATAGCTAAAAAAGTATTGATCTTCAAACCAATTCCTGCAGCAGCCGCAATGGCAACACCATAAACATTAAGCATTGAGGTCACCATAAGGTATGAAAGATTTACAACCGCTAGCTGAAGTGCTGATGGCAGTCCTATTTTTAAAATAGGAATCAACATCTCAGAGGATATCCTGAAATGCCTGGGCTTGAAATCGAAAACAAAATCACGTTTTCTGAGATAAATGACCGCAATGATAAATGCACTTCCCTGGGCTATAACTGTCGCCGACACAGCGCCCTGTGTCGCCAGCTTAAAACCACCTACAAGTAAAGCATCCAGAATAATATTGATTATACTGGCAGACGCTACAAACAGTAACGGACTTTTGGCATCACCCAATCCCCGGACTATTGCACAAACCGCATTGTACCCAAAAACAAAGAATACCCCAATGCTCATAATGCTCATATATTCGCAGGCGTAACGCATCGCTTCTGGCGGAACCCGCATCATGTATAAAATCGGGCGGTACAGGCAGAGGCTGATCATCGTAAGGGCCGCCGCCAAAGCTGAAAAGCTGAATAAGGTTCCAATAGCACGTTTCTGCCCTTCTTCATCTCCCGCTCCTTTAAACTGAGCCGCAACCACACTTCCCCCCCCATGGTCACTCCCATACAAACCGCTTTTAAAACAAAACAGATCATGGCAGAGCTGCTGATCGCCGCTAAGGCCGCGCTGCCGGTGAACTGGCCAACAAAAACCATATCAACCATTTCATAGACAGACTGCAGCGGGTTTGCCAGAAATAGAAGAAAGCTGAACCCCACCAACTGTCTTGTAATATTTCCACTTGTTAAATTATTTAATTTCATTTTGACTTTGCCCCTTATTATTTTTTTGATCTTAAGTCTGCAAAGCCTGCGGCAGTTTTATAATCGATGCAAACCACTACCTGATCCAGATTCTGCACCGATTTTTACAATTCCAATGACCACTGCATCCACCTCCTGTTCAAAATAAAAAAACAGAGCACCAACATTTGATATGATCCCCCTTAAGTAGACAAGGTAAATAACCAAAATCTACTTAGGGGGGATTTTATGTATAGAAAATATACATCTGAAGAAAAATTGAATATTGTGGAGGGATATCTGAATGGGCTTTTTTCCTTGGAAGAAAAAGCCCATGAGTTAGGATATAAGTCAGCACCGGGGTGCTTTAAACGATGGGTACGGCAGTATCAAGAGCAAGGAGCAGAGGGACTCTTGTGTTCGGCAGGTAATAAATCTTATACAGCAGAATTCAAAACAATGGTGGTTGAAGAGTATCTTTCTGGAAAAGGCTCCGCAGTTGAACTTGCCGCAAAACACAAAATTAGTACAGCAGATGTTTTGTTGCATTGGGTTTCGTTGTATAATGCCAATAGAAAGCTTAAGGATTATAATCCTAAGAGGGAGGTCTATATGGCAGAAGCACGGAGAAAAACAACTTTGGAAGAACGAGAAGCAATTGTTAAATACTGCATTGTCCATGATAGAGATTACAAAGAAACCGCTTCTTTGTTTGATGTTTCATACAGCCAGGTTTACTCCTGGGTGAAAAAATATGATGCTAATGGTGAAACTGGTTTGGTTAATCGGCGCGGGCACCATAAAGCAGATGACGAAGTGGATGAACTGGAACGGCTGCGCCGAGAAAATATACGGCTCAAAAGCCAGCTTGAAGAAAAGGATATGGCAGTGGAACTGTTAAAAAAAGCGAAAGAATTCGAAAGGATGTGAGATTTGGAAAACAACGCTTCGAATCGAAATAGATGGCGATTCAATATTTTATTGAAAAAAAACAATGGAGCATCAACTGGATGTGCAGACAGTTGGAAATTTCACGCGCAGCTTATTACAAATGGCTGCACCGCTCAGTTCCTGGACGGGAGGCAGAGAATTTAAAGCTGACAGAATTGATAAAAGAGTACGATGAACGTTTTTGCCGCATCTTAGGCTACCGGAGAATGACAAGTTGGATAAACCATTTCAATCATACGAACTATAGCAAGAACCGGATTCATAGGATTATGAAGAAACTTGGAATACATTCTGTTATTAGAAAAAAGAAGAAAACATACCATTCTTCCAAGCCGGAAGCTACTGCTGAAAATAAGCTCAAAAGAGATTTCAATGCAGGAAAACCTAATGAAAAATGGGCTAGGGATATAACAGAATTTAAAATTCCCGAAACCGGAAAGAAGTTGTATCTCAGCGCCATATTTGACCTTTATGACCGTTATCCAGTAGCTTATGTTATCAGCCGGAGAAATGACAACAAGCTTGTATTTGATACATATGACAAAGCAGTGGAACAGAATCCGGAAGCTAGACCACTCTTTCACAGCGACAGAGGCTATCAGTATACGAGCAAGGTATTCCAGACAAAGCTTCAAGAACAGGGAATGGCTCAATCCATGTCACGTGTCGGACACTGTATTGATAATGGACCCACAGAAGGCTTGTGGGGAATTATCAAGTCTGAAATGTACTGTATGTATAAGATCACCGACGAAGGCTCCCTGTATTCTGCCATCCATGGATATATGAAATTTTATGCCAATGAAAGACCACAGGACAGATTTCATTGTAAAACACCATCTGAGGTAAGGCGGGAGGCACTGGCTTCAGAAGCAGCTATTCAGTACCCGATTTCTGAAAACAAACGGCTAGAAGCCTACAAAGCCAAATGGTGTGCATAACATAAATATCCGCCATATCTGTGTTCTGATATGGCGGATACCTATCGTCTTATTTTAGATATTTTACTTGTCTACTTGACAAGGGGCTGATCAATTTACGGCCTCTGTTTTAAACTGTTTAAAAAAGGCCCCGGACAGACAATGTCCGTAGCCTTATAACACTTTTATTTTGGCCTCAATCTGTACAAAGGTATACAAATACAGCCTTAAAGGCTTTTTTACCCTTTCGATACAGTCATTTGGCCAGGCTCCGCACAATGTTCTGAAAATCAGCTTGCTTGGAGCCTTCTGCAATACAATTCCTGCCATATAGTGTTTCTAACATTGTACAAATTCCTTCCCTTTTTCTGCTCTTATTGTAACAAGGCCAAGCTCCCTTGTCAATGCCCCCCAAAATTCTGAACACTCTGCCATAATCTCAGCGGCTGGCTTCAGGGTTCCTTCTACAATAGAGACGCCCGTTTTTTTGAGATAATGGCGGATCATATGATAACCGCAGGCATACCCCGCGCAATAGGGCATCCCCACCGGAAAAAAATGCTGTATCTCTGCTATCTCGTCACCGTAAAGCCAGGGTGTAATACCGTCAAAGCCGGTTACATCAAAGGCTTCAACAATCTTTGGTTTTATAACCTCTTCCAAAACTGACGCATCTGTTTTAGTTACCCATGGACCAACAGCTTTTTCGCCGTAGAGAGCCGCGGCAAAATTTTCGGCCAGTCCCTCACTTACCATCATTTCGGCCAGCGTAATATCCGGCCGCCATTTCTGGAATTGAAACCGCACATTGTGGTTGCACTCATGGGCCAGGGCCGCAGGCATCCTGGCGACCGTCGTTTCACTCGGCACCAATGAGCCCAAAATATAGCCTGGAATGCCACCGTCCCCGCAGTACCCCTCACTCATCTGTGTATATGGATTATCCGGATTGGCCAGAAGAAGGGTAAAAAAGTATTCCTGAACCGGCAGTTCGATACCCGCCTTTACAAAACAATCCAGCGATTTCTTTATTGCTGCCTCACTGGCAGACCAAAGACTTTCTTCTTTAAGCCACTCCACCGCTTCTTTCTGTGAATGATCCACCATTTCTGGTGGGAAAAGCCCCATCATTTCAGAGGCCATCACCACATCGTAGCCGCCTTTCCGGGCAGCCTTAATTGGCACATTGATACATGCCCATTTGTACTCAAAAGGCTTCATCATCTCATAACGGTAAAGGTCATCTCTTTTTCCGGCAGAAGCGTTCATCATCTTTTCATAAATTTTTCCAGAATAAATGGCATTGATTTTCATAAAACGTCATCTCCTTTCGTGTCTTAATCTCAGTTTAAGGGATAACGCCACGTAAGGGTCAAGCTTTATTTAAAAGCCTGAGGACATTTTTTCATTAAAAAGCTTTTGAAATCAGCGGCACTGCCGGCCATAAAGCCATCCTTATCAAGAATATGCATTTTTCCGCCAGCCACGATCACAAAAGCATGCCCTGTTTCATAGATTTTTTCAATCTGTTTGTAAAAAACAGGCCGTTCTGCCTCATCCGTTTTCCAAACCATCTTATCCTTGGTAATAATCCATTTAAAGCCACTGGCCGGAAAAATATCTTTTTGCTCATTGTAGGCTCTCTCTGCCGAAAAGCGGTATCCCTGAAAATAGACAAGCACCAGCAGTATTCCCATCACTATAAATATCACGCCTGCCGGCCAGGACGCTCTCGACAGATAATAGTAGGCGCAAACAAAACAAAAAGCAGCCATGAGTAAATAGAACCAGCGTTTTTTCAGAGCGTTTTTCTGATACCATTTTCCCTGTGCCTCAAGATAAATTTTTTTGCTGTAAATGGTTGTGTTTTCAAATAAAGTTTTCATTTTTTATCCTTTTATTTTTTGATAATGGCTTTATTATACACCAACTGTACCGCAAATGGTAAATTTAATTTTTATCTGGGCATTCCGTCCTAAATTCGTTATAATGGGTATAAGCTTTACATCATCAATTTCAGAAAGGAAAGATCATGGATAACAATACCATCAATTTAAACTCTGAATACTCCGCAGGCTTTCAGATTGAACTCCTGGATTTAGATATGGATAAGCTGGAAGACCCAATTTTAGTTGTGGGTTCCGGCGCTACAGGGAATCTCGTCTTCTTTTTAAACGCACAGGGCCACCGCGCCTGCGGCATTGACCCCAGCGCCGAGGATACAGATGTTACGCGCGCATCCGATTTTTTACACGTCGATTACGGTAAGGACTACTGGGGCAGTATTCTCTCCCCTCTTGCCTTTATTAAAGAAATGTCTGCGGCCATGTCCGCACAGGACGGCAGTGACCTGGAATGGGTAAAATGCTATAAATCTATTCTGACAGCACTTAAAAAGGGCGGCTCCTTTATTTACGCCCCTTCCCTCCCCTATATTGAGGATATTCTACCAAAAGAGCAGTTTGAAATAACCCGCAGCACCATTCGTGAAAATCTGTCCCGCACAAAGATCACCAGAAAATAATAAAAGAGATGATGCGGCAAAACGCCGTGTCATCTCTTTTTGCTTTTTGAACCGGCTGCCGCAGCAGCAGCCCTCTGCCGATGACCGTTTTTCTGCACATACTTATCAGTTCTCAGCACCAGCACAATGGATAGAACCAGTGTCAGCGCCAGCACCGTACAGCACAGGGGCAGGTTATAGGCAAAGCCTTCTGAAAAGGCGCCTGGATCAATTCTGTAATTGATAAGGGCAAAGCCCGCTGTGAGCGGATACACATTTCCAAGTCCGTGGCCTGCCACAAGACCCCCGCAAACCCCGTAAAAGAAGGCAAAGCCCACGCCCGCGACAAAGCCGCCCGGCTTTTTACTGGTAAAAACAATGATGGGCAGTACCGCAATATACACGCACAGGTTCATGACCACCATCTGCACAAGCGACTGCACTGCCAGATTTGCCGTAAAGCCTTCCAGCTCAGATATTCCGGCAAACAGTACGGTTGCCAGGAAGCTGCCGATTCCCGACAGCGCCACCAGAGCCGCGATAACCAAAAGCTTAGCGGTCAGCAGCTTACTGAAGGGAACGGGTATGGTCAGTAGGTTTTTAAGGGTATCATCTGCCCACTCTCTGGAGATGATATAACCTGCCAACAGCGTAAAAACCAGAGGATTGACCGCGTCAAAATTTGTCCAGATAACATTGTCTGAGAAATCCGGAAAGGCATAGGTTCCGCTGGTATCCATGGAGATGGTAAACCAGGAAAGCAGCGGGCCGCAGAGCATGGCGGCTGCCGCCACCCAGACAATGGGGTAGCGCTTGAGCTTCAGTAATTCTGTCTTAATCAATTTCAGCATTTTTCTTCTCCCTCCCGCCGGTCAAATAAATAAAAATAAAAACCGCCGCAACACACAAAATCCACTTTAGTTTTCTCACAGCGCACCTCAGCTTTCACGTTTTCCGTAGATAAACAGAATACCCACGATGGACAGCACCGCGATCAGACCGACAACCCCGGCCGCCAAAGGCAGGGAAACCGCCGTTTCTTTGACCGCCGCCGCGGCCGCGTCGCCCTGGATGGCCAGCACCTGCCAGCGCCAGATGAGCGGTACAGGCAGAATGGTGAGCAGCGGATTGGTGAAGTTGCCGCTTGTAAAGCTGGTACTCGCGACACCAAAGCCCCTCACCGCATAAACCAGGGACAGAAGAATCGAAAAAATATAGCTCCGATTGAAAAAGACAATGGCAATGACCACCGGCAGGGTTCCGGCGGTCAGGAGAATACCTGTCATAATGCTGATCCACAGCTTATAGCCCACCCCATTGATACCGCCGCCGATCAGTCCGCCCACCATGGATGAGGCCATGAGCGCAACGGAATAAAAAATGCCTAATATGAACAATGTAATGATCTTGGCCGCGATAATCTGATTACTGCTTAAGGGAATAGTTCGCAGATTTTTTAGCGTGTCGTTATCCCTTTCCATGTAAAACAGCATGGTTGCCACGACCCCGATAATGCAGGGCATGGAGATAAAATTTCCAAAGCCCACAATCATACCAAACAGGCCGTCGTACATTTCCGCGGGCGGCATCACATTGTCCGCGCTCTGCCCGATGCCGGTTTTCAGGACAATGGCCGTAAGCGGAATAGGCATGATACAGGCCGCCAAAACGATAAAAATCACAAATTTTTTGCGTTTCAGCTTTAAGAACTCACAGCGCACAAGCTTAAGCAATGCCGACACCCCCCGTAACCTTTTTGAAATAATCCTCCAGGGTATCCTCACAGGTGTGGGCGTCGTCTACCACCAGCTCATTCTCCACAAAGCACTTGGTCAGCGTACCGACCCGCAGGCTGGTGTCAAAGAGCCGCAGCGTGTGTCCGTCGTCAATACTGAAATCATTGGTTTTAAAGACCTTTTCCAGAATCCGCGCTGCTTTAGCCGTATCGGATAAAACAAAACGAATATACATCTGATTTTTATCCCTGAGCACAGACATACGCTCCTCCTCCAAGAGCGCGCCGTTATTAATAATGCCCACATCATCGGCCAAAAGCTCAATTTCTGAAAGAATGTGGCTGGATACCAGAATGGTTTTTCCCTTTTTCGCAAAGGCTTTGAGCAGATCACGGATCTCTGCGATGCCGATGGGGTCCAGGCCATTGATGGGCTCATCCAGAATTAAAAGCTCGGGGTCGTGCATGACAGCCAAGGCAATGGCCAGGCGCTGTTTCATACCCAGCGAATACTTGGAAAAAAGCTTTTTATCCTTGTATGGAAGCCCCACAAGCTCAAGGGATTCTTTGACTGCATCCTTCCTCGGAATGCCACGAAGCGTGGCAAAAACACTCAAATTCTCTGTTCCCGTCAGGTTGGGATAAAAGCCCGGCGACTCGATCAGGCTTCCAATTCTCGGGTACAGGGCCTTACCGTCCTTAAGCGGGTCTTTCCCAAAAATACGGATAGTGCCCTGAGTGGGCTCAGTTAATCCCAGGAGCATTCGCATGGTGGTGGTTTTTCCTGCGCCGTTGCGGCCCAGCAGGCCATATATCTTTCCCCTGCGCACATGCAGATCAAGAGACGAAACGCTGACCTGATCGCCATAAACCTTTGTCAGATTTTTTGTAGCGATAACATATTTTTCCTTCATAGTTCAGTTCCTCCTCTGTTGATACTGCCATGATACCACCTGTGTCCTGCCCCAACCTTGCCTCAACCTTGCTTTAACCTTGTCTTTCATCAAACCAGCTTAAAATCCAGGAGAAAACGCGTCCCCTTTCCCACTTCGCTCATTACACGGATATCGCCGTTCTGCAGCCGGACCAGCTGCTCCACAATGGAGAGCCCAAGGCCGCTGCCCTTGCCCATTCTGGCAGGGTCACATTTATAAAGACGATCAAAAATATGGTCCAGCTCCTCCGCTGGTATCCCCCTTCCATTATCCTTTACCCATATCTCCACACTGTCTTTCTTTTCCTCTACACCAACAGAAATCGCAGAAGCGCCGCTGTGGCTCACTGCGTTTTGTATCAGATTATTTAAAATCCTTCTGTAAGCCGCTGTGTCCAGAGAGACAGTCATGCGTTTTTCCGGGATAAAAAAAGCATAATTCATTTCATTTTGCTCAAAAACCGGAAGCCAGTCACTCAGAACGGTCTGGGTCATTTCCGTCACATTCACCGGAGCGATTTCCAGCACCCGCTCGTTGGAATTCAGCTTAAACCATTCAAAAAGATCATCCACATACATCTGGAGGCTGTGGGCCTTTTCCCGGGCTGTCTCGATGTATTCTTCCCGCTCCGCTCCCTCAACCAGATGGCTGTGGACAGCGTCCAGATAGCCGATCAGGGTGGTGAGCGGCGTCCGGACGTCGTGGGAAAGGCTGGTCATCATCTGCCGGTTGGCCCGATCGCGCTCATTGAGCTCCGCGATTGTATCGCGATACCCCTCCATAATAGCGTTGATTTTATAAAAAAAGGGCGCCACAATATTATCCGGCACTGCAAGCATACGGCGGTTCAGATTGCCGTTTCGGATATCTTCAAGTGCCTCATTCATATCCCGGACGCTTTTGCGTGCCTGATAGAGTTTCCCTGCCAAAACAAGAACCGCGCTGCCGGCAAGGAACAAAAACGCTGACAGCAGTATTTCCAATCCTTCCATGATCACACCTCCGAGTTAAAACGGTAACCTACACTCTTGATGGTCTGAATATAGGTCGGTTTTTTGGAATCCGGCTCAATAAGTCTGCGTATTTTGCTGATATGCGCCATGATATTGCTGTCATCATACAGGTATTCTTCCTTCCAGACCTCCTCATAGATCTGCTTCTTTGTTAGGGCGCGCCCTTTGTTTTTGGCCAGATAATACAAAATATCAAACTCCTTTGCCTGAAGCTCAATCCCTCTGCCGCAAACTGTAACCAGCCGCCTGTCCGGGTCGATTTCAAGATTTTTAAAGCTCAGCCTGCCAAAGATTTCCTCCCCGCTTCCGTTGAGAATGGTGTAGCGCCTCACCAACGAATGAACCCTGGCGCTGAACTCATTAATATCAAAGGGCTTTGTGAGATAATCATCCGCCCCGAGCCGGAGCCCGTATACCTTGTCGATATTATCGTCCCGGGCTGTCAGCATCAATACTGGTACCGCACTGGTTTCACGGATTTTCCTGAGCACTTCAAAGCCGTCCAGACCGGGCATCATTACATCCAACACCACGAGCACCGGGCTGCCCTCCTCCAACTTTTCAAGCCCTTCACGGCCGTCACTGGCGCAGGCCGCTTCAAAGCCATCGCAGGTGACACATTTTTCGAGTAAGGCGCACAGCTTAGGATCATCGTCAATGATTATAATTCTATTTTTCATTTTGTTCTCCTTTTGTCCATGATTATCTTTTCATTCTAACATCTTCCGCTGAAAAAAAGAACAAAAAATAAAAAAGGGAAGGCCGCGAAACGCCGTGTCATCTCAGAAATGACAGCTGTTCACATTGATACCGGCCTTTGTAATCTTTGATAATATCTTTCATCCTGAAATTGAGGCCCGCCTGACCGCAGACATTTTCTAAAAACGTGTAAAGTTCATGTGCTCTGGAAGCTCCGCAGCTATAATCATTGCCGTATCGCCGCATATACTTTTGCCGGAGTCCTGGAAAATGCTGGTCCAGCTGACTAAAATAATAATCTCTCTGGACATCTCTAAGGGTAACACCAAAACCGGGATAAATGAAATGTGCGCCGCACTTTGCCCCCTGCTCCACAATCGACTGGATATTGTCTGTGTTGTCCTCAATAAAGGGAAGAATCGGCATCAGCAAAATGCCGGTATAGATGCCCGCATCTGAGAGGGCTTTTACTGCCTCAAACCGTTTGCTGCTTGGCGGGGCCCCAGGCTCGACAATACCGCTCAATGCATCGTCCGCCGCTGTGATCGTGACCTTACAGATAACCGGGGAGTGGCTCTGTATACGCGACAGCAGATCAATATCCCGTGTGACCAGGCTCCCCTTGGTCGCGATGGCCACGCCAAAGCCATAATGGTCAATGAGCTTGAGCGCTTCCCTGGTCAGGCGCTCTTTTCTCTCAAAGGGATTGTAGGGATCGCTCATGGCGCCAGTTCCTACTACACCTTTTTTCTTTTTACTTTTAAGGTCACGGGCGATGAGCCTGAGGGCGTCCTGCTTTTTCTTTACCGTGTCAAAATCTGTATTCTGGTAGCATTCGCTGCGGCTGTCACAATAAATGCAGCCGTGGCAGCAGCCCCTGTAAATATTCATGCTGTATTCTGTTCCAAACCACGCGGTATTTTTATTCTTGGTGACCAGTATTTTGGCCGGTATTGTTTCCATTGATATCTCCTTTTTCTTTCTGTCTCTATTATACCAGACAGAATCTGACAGGTCGTGTCATATTTGAACAGCAGCGCTTCTTCTTGCATTTTGCTGCTTTTCTGGTTATACTGAACTGCGTACAAGGAGGTACCTATGACTGACGAACCATCAAAAATACTCATCGTTGAGGATGATCGCGCCCTGAACCAGGGGCTTGTACTGTCCTTAAAAAACGATTCTTATACCACACTTTCCGCCTTTTCCATTAAGGAGGCCAGAGAAAAACTGACAGACAATACCTTTGACCTGATCGTTCTGGATGTAAATCTGCCTGACGGCAATGGGCTGGAGCTGTGCCAGGAGATACGGCGCCGTTCCGCTGTTCCCATTATTTTTCTGACCGCCAACGATATAGAAATGGACGTGGTCATCGGCCTTGAAAGCGGCGGAGACGACTATATCACGAAGCCCTTCAGCCTGGCGATTCTGCGTGCCCGCATCGCCGCGCTGCTTCGCCGAAGCCAGAAGGAACGGCAAAACTGCATAAAAATCGACGCCTTTACTTTTGATTTTGACCAAATGGTTTTTTTAAAAGGCGAAGATGAGCTGACGCTCAGCAAAACGGAGCAGAAGCTGTTAAAGCTGCTACTGGCAAACCGCGGCAGCACAGTCACCAGAGAGCTGCTGCTGGAAAAGGTCTGGGGAGACAGCATGGACTTTGTGGATGAAAACGCCCTCTCTGTGACCATACGCCGTCTACGCAGCAAGCTCGAGGACAATTCCTCAAAGCCTGTGTATATTCAGACAGTCTATGGCCTGGGGTATACCTGGGCGGTGAAGTAAAATGAACGCAGCCGTTATCCTTATTTCAATATCGGTCATTCTTCTCGGTGGCTTCTTTATCCTTTGCCTGTTCCGCTTAAGCCGGACGCTTACCCGTCTGGACCAAATGCTTGACAACGCTCTTGAGAACACCTTTGAAGAAAATGCTTTTGACGAAAGCCGCCTCTCAGCCCTTGAAACCAAGCTTCATCATTTTTTGAGCGCCAGCCGTGCCCGCAGCAGCCGCACTGTATCTGAGCGGGATCAGGTCCAGACCCTTATCGGCGATATTTCCCACCAGACCAAAACGCCCATTGCCAACCTGAGGATTTATTCTGACTTGCTGGCAGAACAGTCAGGCCTGCCAGAATCTGCTCAGATGCTGGCAGATGAGATTGGCCGGCAAAGCGTAAAGCTTGATTTTCTGATCCAGTCACTGATCAAGGCCTCCCGGCTTGAAAACGGCATTGTTCAGGTTTCACCCGAGACTTCCGCCATGGATGTGCTTTTAGAAAGCGCCGCGCTGGGCGTATTAAAAAAAGCTCAAAATCGTTCTGTCACGCTTATTATGGATGTTCCGCAAAACCTGTCCGCCTGTTTTGATCTCAAATGGACAGCGGAGGCTCTTTATAATATTCTGGACAACGCACTCAAATACACCCCGCCGGGCGGAGAAATCCACGTCACCGCGCAGGCCTATGAATTATTCTGCCGAATCGATGTCTCAGACACTGGAATTGGTATTTCTGAAGACGAAATACCCAAGATTTTCAGCCGCTTCTACCGTTCCTTCGCAGTCAGCCAGGAAGAAGGCGTTGGCATTGGCCTTTACCTCTCCCGGGAGATTATCACCTTGCAGGGCGGTTATATCAAGGTTTCCTCCGAACCCGGTAAAGGCTCCTGCTTCTCTGTTTTTCTGCCACGCTCTTTTCAAAAAAAGGAAGAAACTTCTGCCTTTTAAATGAAATCTGTCAAAACTGTAAGATTCCGGAAAGAACATGGAAAGAAGTTTTTGTTATAGTTTGTTTATGGAGTTCTTACTCCGTACAGACTATCAATTATGGAGGTCATTATGATCATTCTACAGACAAAACAGCTAAAAAAATATTACGGTACAGGTGAAACCACTGTAAAGGCTCTTGACAATGTGTCCCTTGAGATAGAAGAAGGCTCATTTTCAGCCATTGTGGGCACCTCAGGCAGTGGAAAATCCACACTTTTACATATGCTCGGCGGACTGGACCGCCCTACATCAGGCTCCGTAATGGTGGATGGCAAAAACATCTTTGATTTGAAGGATGACGCCCTGACCATTTTCAGACGCCGCAAAATTGGATTTGTGTTTCAAAACTACAACCTGGTGCCAGTCCTCAATGTTTATGAAAATATCGTCCTGCCCATCGAGCTGGACGGCCATGCAGTTGACAAAAAATACGTAAGCAGAATCATTGATATCCTCGGGCTTAAAAGCAAGCTTTACAGCCTTCCGAGCCATCTTTCCGGCGGCCAGCAGCAGCGCGTCGCCATTGCCCGGGCCCTTGCCTCTAAGCCGGCCATTATCCTGGCCGACGAACCCACCGGTAATCTGGATTCCAAAACCAGTCTGGATGTTCTGGGTCTTTTAAAAATCACCAGCGAGCACTTTCATCAGACCATTGTGATGATCACCCACAATGAGGAAATCGCTCAGATGGCAGACCGGATCATCCACATCGAGGATGGTCAGATCACAGGTGGTGGCCGCTATGCTTAAGGTCAAAAATAAAAAAGCCGTGGGCAGGATTGCCCTCAAGAGCTTTAAAGCCAATAAGCTCCGCAACCTCATCGCCATTGTGGCTATTGCCCTGACCACCATTCTGTTCACCACGCTTTTCACCATGGGCACCGGTGTAGTGGAAACCTTTCAGCAACAGACCATCCGCCAGGCCGGCGGGGACGGGCACGCGGTTTTAAAGTACCTGAACGATGAAGAATTTGACAAAATCAAAAAACATCCTCTGATTAAGGAGATCAGCTACGACCGCCTGATGGCAGACTCAGTAGACAACCCAGAACTGCTGAAACGTCGGTCTGAGATATGGTATAAAGACGATACAGGCTTAAAATTCGCAGGTATCCGCCTGACAGAAGGACAGAAGCCCCAGTCTGCCAACGAGATCATCACTGATACTAAAACCCTCGACATGCTGGGCCTGCCTCACGAGATTGGCGCCACTGTTCCCCTGACTTACACCATCCAGGACCAGATTTTTACCCATAACTTTATTCTTTCTGGCTACTGGGAAAGCGACCCGGTTTTTAATGTCGGGCAGATTTATGTCTCTCAGGCTTTTGTCTCTGAAAATGCTGATATTCTCAGCCAGGCTGACCCGGGAGACGGCCAGATGGCCGGAGTGGTAAATGCCTATATCCTGTTTAGAAACAGCTTTAATCTCGATGCCAAGCTTCATCAGGTGATCACCGAGAGTGGCTTCAACGCTTCGGATTCCGAAGCGCCTGACTACATTGCCTCCAATGTCAACTGGGCTTACCTGTCCTCAAACTTCTCATTAAGCCCTGCCACTGTTCTGGCAGCTTCATCTGCCATTATCCTCATTGTGTTCACAGGCTATCTGATTATTTACAATATTTTTCAGATATCCGTTATCCAGGATATTCGTTTTTATGGCCTGTTAAAAACCATTGGAACGACTGGGCGGCAGATTCGGCATATCCTTAACCGGCAGGCTGTTCTGCTTTCAGCCATCGGTATTCCCATTGGTCTGATTATTGGCTTTTTCACCGGGAAAGCACTGATTCCCATTCTTTTATCGGCCAGTAACTACAGCGCGGATAACGGTGTTTATGTCTCACTGAACCCGCTGATTTTTGTCGGCTCTGCCCTGTTTGCCATTGTGACAGTTTTCATCAGCACGCGCAAGCCTGGGCGTGTTGCCTCCAGAGTATCCCCCATTGAGGCGGTTCGTTATACCGAAGGTGGAAAAGAACGAAAAAAACAGAAAAAATCAACAGACGGCGGCAGGCTTTACCGCATGGCCTTGTCCAATCTCGGCCGCAGCCGGGGTAGAACGATCCTTGTAATCATTTCACTGTCTCTGAGCCTCGTGCTCCTGAACACGGTGTTCACGCTGTCCAGAGGGCTGGACATGGAAAAATACGTAAGCCGATGGGCCAACACAGACTTTGTTATTGCCCACGCTGATTATTTTAATTATGACTATACAGGCCCTGAGAACACTCTGTCTGACAGCTTTATCCAATTGGTCGAATCTCAGCCAGGCTTTGAAGCGGGCGGGCGGGTCTTTGGCGGAAAAAGTCAGAACATCAAAATGGACAATCCTCCCGGAGAAACCGAATACAGCAAAAATGGTGAGCAGGTCTTCGCCTCTGTATACGGTGTGGACCCTTTCGTGCTGGATAAACTCACGGTCTTAGAGGGAACTGCAGACGCTGAAAAGCTTGCTAGCGGAAACTACATCATTGCCGCTTATGAGTGTGACGATTACGGCAATCCCTATCCTTACAGTGCTCCTTTCAGCCTTGGCCAGTCCGTTACCCTGTATGACAAGAATGGTACGCCGCATACTTACGAGGTGCTGGCAAAATCCAAAGTAAACCTGAACGTGGCATCGGACCGAAGCAGCTGGGGCTACAACTTTTATCTCCCATCCGAGGTGTACAGCAGTCTTGACCCCGACCAGCCTCTGATGGAGTACACCTTTGACGTGTCTGACAGCCTGGAGGGTGAAATGGAAGCCTTCCTGAAAAATTATACTGAAAAGAGCGAGCCCACAATGGACTACGAATCCCGCGAGCTCATTATCAACGAATTTGAGAGTATGCGGCAGATGATTCTGGTCATCGGCGGTATTCTGACTTTTATCATTGGTCTCATTGGTATCCTGAACTTTGTCAATTCCATTCTGACCAGTATTATTACCAGACGGCGGGAGTTCGCCATGCTTCAGAGCATTGGTATGACTGGAAGGCAGCTGACGAAAATGCTCTGTCTGGAGGGGCTTTACTATGCCCTTGGAACCATTCTGTTCTCTCTGGTTCTTGGCATTTTCTTCTCTGCCATTATCCTTCGTGGAGTTACTGCGTCCCTGTGGTTTTTCTCCTACCACTTTATCATTACACCGCTGCTCATCACCTACCCCATCCTTTTAGCCTTATCTGTGCTGATTCCGGTTATTTCTTACCGGAGCACCATCAAACAGAGTATTGTGGAACGTCTGCGCGAAGCAGAATAAGAAAAAACAGAGGCTGATTTCAGTCTCTGTTTTTTTCTTGCTTTACTCTTCAATCCCCGGGATTTTCGGCAGGCTGTCAAAGCCTTTCTGCAGGTCCTCATCGCTTGGGATATAGTCGTTCATTCTGCCTTCAAGGTAGGCTGAGTAGGCGGTCATATCAAAATAGCCGGTGCCGGTCAGGCCGAAGAGAATGGTCTTGGCTTCGCCGGTTTCCTTGCAGCGCAGGGCTTCATCCATGGCGGCACGGATGGCGTGGGCAGATTCGGGCGCTGGCAGAATGGTTTCTTTTTTTGCAAAATAAACCGCTGCTTCAAACACTCGGGTCTGCTCTACAGAGGTGGCTTCCATATAGCCGTCGTGGTACAGCTTGGATAAAATCGGGGACATCCCGTGGTAGCGCAGGCCGCCTGCGTGGTTGGCAGATGGGATAAAGCCGCTGCCCAGAGTGTACATTTTGGCCATCGGGGTGATCTTGCCGGTGTCGCAGAAATCGTAGGCGTAACGGCCACGGGTCAGCGACGGGCAGGAGGCCGGCTCGACAGCCATGATTCTCGGGTCTGCTTTTCCAGTGAGCTTGTCCTGCATAAACGGCGCTATGAGACCGCCGAGGTTCGAACCGCCGCCAGCGCAGCCAATGACAATATCGGGATATTCTCCCAGGATCTCCATTGCCTTTTTGCTTTCGAGACCGATAATAGACTGATGCAGCAGCACCTGATTGAGAACAGAGCCCAGAACGTAGCGGCAGCCTTCGGTTTTGACTGCGGTTTCTACGGCTTCGGAAATGGCGCAGCCAAGACTCCCGGTCGTTCCCGGGTTTTCTGCTAAAATCTTTCGGCCAATGTCTGTGGTTTCACTGGGGCTCGGCACTACCTTTCCGTCAAACACCTGCATCACAGCCTTCCTGAAGGGCTTCTGTTCATAGGAAACCTTCACCATATACACGGTCAGCGGGATATCGAAATAAGAGCATGCCTCTGAGAGAGCTGTTCCCCACTGGCCAGCTCCAGTCTCTGTTGTCAGACTGGTCAGGCCCTGTTCTTTGGCGTAATACACCTGGGCAATGGCCGAATTGAGCTTGTGGCTGCCAGAGGTATTGTTGCCTTCAAATTTGTAGTAGATTTTGGCCGGGGTATCCAGAGCTTTCTCCAGATTGTAGGCCCGGATCAGCGGAGATGGGCGATAGATTCGATACATTTCCTGAACAGGTTCTGGAATGTCGAAATACCGGGTCTCACCATCCATTTCCTGGTGCGCCAGCTTTTCACAAAATACAGGATACAGGTCGGACTCCACCGCTGGCTGCATGGTGCCTGGGTTAATCAGAGGATCTGGCTGCTCCTTCATATCTGCCCGCAGATTATACCACTGCTTCGGCAGATCCTCTTCACTTAAATAGAAACGGTAAGGTATTTTGGCCATTATTTTTTCTCCTGTTACAATAAATTTGCGGCAAGTAGCTTAGCAGCCTGCTAAGGACTT